>JAHFHF010000029.1 GCA_023247055.1 Candidatus Omnitrophota bacterium | reverse complement strand
GCAGTTAAACAAGTCTCAAGATTTTTGTCGTCACCGCGTAACGCTTATCGCTTAACGCTCTCTTTTCTCTCGCCCCTTCTTCTGCTATCATAGAGTCCCATGTTCAATCAACTGACCGAACGCCAGCAAACCATCTTAAACCGCACTGTGACTGCGCATATTGAGCATGCGCAGCCTGTGGGTTCAAAGCTGCTTTTGGAAGAATACAGCCTCGGCTATTCTTCAGCGACCATCCGGCATGAAATGGGCGAGTTAGAAGTCCTTGGCTATCTCGAACAGCCGCACGTTTCGGCCGGGCGGGTGCCCACGGACGCGGGATACCGTTTTTATGTGGATCATGGCCTTGAAGAAAAGTCCGGCGCGCCGGAAGTTACCGGCCGCATTCTGGAGCGTTACAGCGGCCTGTCCGTCCGCACAGGCGCTGAATCGCTGGCCGAATCGGCCGCGGTTTTTATGTCGTCCTTGCTCAGGGAAACCGGAGTGATTGTGCTTGTCGAACACGATCCGGTTTCGCATGAGCCGCGCCGCCGCCGGCTGTTTGTGCAGGGTGTTTCCTACATTTTGGAGAAACCCGAATTTCAGGATGTGGCCAAAGCGCGGCCTTTATTTAAAACTCTGGAAGAAAAAAATCGTTTGATGGATGCCCTGCAAGCGGATGACGAAAGCCTGGGGCCGCAAGTGCGTATTGGACACGAGAATCCCCTCGAACCTCTTTACGACTGTTCGGTCGTTCATTCGGCCTATGCTTCGGGACGTGTTTACTCCGGCACTCTGGCGGTGATCGGGCCGCGCCGGATGCGTTATGCGCGCATCCTGCCGCTGGTGGAGAAAATCACACAGGTCCTGAAACAGGTACTCTGTGAGAAGGAGATGGATGCATGAAACATCATTCTAAAGACAACCTTCCGGCTGAAAACGAACCGGAGAAAGGGCCCGTGGAAGAAAAAGCCGCGGAGAGCGTGATTCTTTCGCGTCCAGACTATGACGCTCTTCTCAGCCAGGTCAAAGAACTGGAGTCGGTCAAAGACCGCCTGGTCCGTTCGGCCGCCGATTATGAAAATGCCAAGAAGCGGCTGGTACGCGAACGCGATGAATTCGTAAAATTCAGCCAGGAATCCATTCTGCGCAGCCTTCTGCCGGTGCTCGATAATCTCCAGCGCGCTTATTCGCATGCCGGAACGGATACTTCGCCGGCATTTAAAAACCTGGCCACAGGTATTCAGATGGTTTTAAAGCAGTTTGCCGAAATTTTAAAAAGCCAGGGACTGATACGCATTGAAACCGTGGGGAAACAGTTTGACCCCCACGTGCATGAATCCGTCGGCTATGTCAAAGAAAAGGGCCGGGACCATGAAGTGCTGGATGAAATCGAGGCCGGTTACCTGCTCGGCGATAAACTTTTGCGTGCCGCCAAAGTCCGCGTACGCGTCAACGAAGACCCTCACGAAACCGCTTCAGGCCCGGCTGCGGAATCCTAACCTTGCAGCTTCCCACCCCGAATTGACCATGGCACAAAAAAGAGATTACTACGAAATTTTAAGCGTCAGCCGCACCTCCAGCGCGGAGGAGATTAAAAAAAATTACCGCAAGCTGGCCATGCAGTATCACCCGGACCGCAATCCAGGCGATGTGAAAGCGGAAGAAGCCTTTAAGGAATGCGCCGAGGCTTATGCCGTCTTAAGCGATGCCGAGAAACGCGCCCAGTATGATCAATTCGGCCATTCTCTGGGCGGACGCGGCTTTCAAGGCTTCGAAGGATTTGAAGATGCCTTCCGGGGTTTTGGCGACGTTTTTGGCGATATTTTCGAAGATTTTATCGGGGGCGGCGGCCGCGGCGGCCGCAGCCGTACGCGCCGCGGCGCAGATCTGGAAATCGGCGTTGCCCTGACGTTTGAAGACGTGCTCCACGGCAAAGAAAAACAACTCGAAATTCCGCGTCACGAAACCTGCGGCGAATGCAAAGGCTCCGGCGCCAAACCCGGTTCCAAAAAAGCCGTTTGCAATGAATGCCGCGGCCAAGGCGAGGTGCGCATCTCGCAGGGATTTTTTACCATGCGCCGTACCTGCCACGCCTGCCGGGGTGAGGGGGAAAAGATCGAAAAACCCTGCGCGGTTTGCCACGGCGCGAAGCGCGTGCGCCAGACCCGCAAAATCAAAGTCAAACTGCCGCCCGGCGTCGATAACGGCATGCGTCTTAAAATGACGGGTGAAGGCGAGGCCGGCGAAAACGGCGGCCCGCGCGGCGATCTTTACATTCTGATGCAGGTCGAACCCCACGAGTTATTTGAACGCAAGGATGAGAACCTTTACTGTGAAGTGCTAGTGCCCTATACGGCGGCCGTGCTGGGCGGTGAGATCAAAGTGCCCACGCTGACGTCTGAGGCGTCTTTGAAAATCCCGCACGGCACGCCCGCCGGAAAAATCCTTAAAATCAAAGGCGAGGGCCTGCCGGTGCTTTCGCGCGAAAACCTGCGCGGCGATTTGTTTGTGCGCATCGAAATCGATATTCCAGCCAAAGTCCACGACGAAGAACGCAAACTGCTCGAGCAATACGCTAAATTGCGCGGCAACAAAATTCAGCTCCGGAAGAAAGGTTTCTTTGAACACCTTAAAGAGTCCTTCTAAAACAGCAGCGTCGTTTTTAAAGCGCTGGCTTGCAGGCTGGCTGCCGCTCTGGGTCTGGACGGCCCTGGTTTTTAGAGGCGCCGTTCTCCCGCCATCCCAAATTCCAAGCTTTCTTCAAGGCGTTGATGACAAATTACTGCATGGCATTGAATTTTTTATTCTTTTTCTCGCAGCGGCGAATGCGTTCAGACTGGCCAAAAGCGTGGTCTTCCGGCATTCGGGAGTCATGGCCTTCGGCTATGGCATTCTGCTGGGCGTCGTGACGGAAGCTGCGCAGCGGGCTGTGCCGGGCCGCAGTCCCGAAGTTCTGGACCTGCTTGCCGATACCGCCGGAACGGCGTTTGGGCTCTGCCTCTATGCACTGATACGGCTTAGGAATTACAAGCGTATTTCCAAGCGCACCTAACAAAACTGTCATTCTGAGTCCGTTGAGGCTTGTGGGACGAAGAATTCCAAAGCAAGATCCTTCGCGCAGTTTATCCTGAGTTCGAAATTCTTCGCTTCGCTCAGAATGACAGCCGAAGGACTCAGGATGGCAAGGTTTTGTTCGTTGCTCTAAATACAAAAAACAGACGGAGATTTTGGGATGAAATATTTTGATTATGAATACCGGGTGCGCTACGGCGACACGGACAAAATGGGCATCAGTTACTATGCCAATTACCTGATTTGGTTTGAAGCCGCTCGCACGGAGTATTTCCGCGCGCTCGGTCTGCCTTATACCGAATGCGAAAAACAGGGGATTTATTTACCCGTCGTGGAAGCACACGCCCGTTACATGGGCCCTTCGACCTATGATGACTTGATCACCATCCGTACCAGCGTCAGCGAACTGCGCATCAGCACGATCCGGTTTGAATATCAGGTGCTGAAACCCGGCACCGTAAAACCGATTTCACAGGGCTATACCGTGCATGTGTTCGTCGATGCGTCCATGAAACCGGTGCGGGCGCCGGAAAGCGTATCCGAAAAAGTGGAGTGCTATTCGCTGCTGCAGTAATGTTTCCAGTTCAGACACTAGGCCGTGTCTGAACTGGATAAATTCGGCCGGGCGTGTTGACGCAGCTGCGCAGCGTAACACGTGGCCTCATTATAAAAGAAACCTTTGCTTCTTAGAAAGTTCCGTGCTAAATTGTGCCTCGCTTGTATCCCTTGTCTGACAAGGGTTTCCACGTTTTAACCCAAAGCGGAGAAAATGACGAACGCACACAAAGTCACGGTTTTAGGTGACGGGGGTTGGGGAACAGCGCTTGCCTTAGTCAATGCGCGCCGCGGCAACGATGTTTTGTTGTGGTCCGCATTTCCCGACTACGCCGAAGTTCTCAGGCAAAAAAAAGAAAACGTCAAATTTCTTCCCGGCGTCCCGCTGCCAGACAATCTCCGCATCACAAGCGACCTTAAAGAAGCCCTGACTGCCAGCCGGTTCATTGTTTTGGCCATCCCGACCCAATTTGTGCGCAATATCCTGCACAAAGTTCTTGAATATAACGTCACAGGTAAAGTTCTCATTAGTGTTTCCAAGGGTATTGAGCGCAAAACCAGCCTCCGGCCCTCGGAAATCGTGCATTCCATCCTGGGGGACACCAACCCGCTTGTCATTCTTTCCGGCCCTTCACATGCCGAAGAGGTCGCGCGCAACATTCCGACTCTTGTCGTGGTCGCGTCTAAAAATATCAAAGCCGCCGAGGAAGTACAAAATGCTTTCATGGACACTTTTTTCCGCATTTACGTGCAGGCCGATGTGGTCGGCGTGGAAATGGGCGGCGCTCTGAAGAACGTCATCGCCATTGCGGCGGGCATTTGCGACGGTCTCAAATTCGGCGATAACACCAAGTCCGGCCTGCTCTCGCGCGGCCTGCTCGAGATGGCGCGTCTGGGCAGTAAACTAGGCGCCAATCCCAATACGTTTTTTGGCCTCTCCGGCATGGGCGATCTTGTGACGACCTGTTTTTCGCAGCACGGCCGCAATTTGCGCGTCGGCCGCGAACTGGGCGAGGGCCGCAAGATCAAAGACATCCTGGCTGAAATGCAAATGGTCGCCGAGGGCGTTGAAACCGCCGCTGCCCTGCATGAACTCTGCCAGAAAGTCGGCATTGAACTGCCGATTATCGATGAGGTCTATCAAGTGCTTTTCAAAGACAAGAATCCGCGTCAGGCCGTGATGGATTTGCTTAGCCGCGATGCTCACGAGGAGTGGAAACAGTACTAGCGCCTACACGGATTTCCTTGATCCGTGAGGCGTGGTATTCGCATACGAATGCGGATATTAAAAAGCGTGGCGCGTGACTCGTGCCGAGTGACGCGAAGAGTTGCAGTTTTATAAATGCGTATCACATGACACGTGTGACGCAGCACTTTTTAAAATCTCAATGATGAAAGGGGGTGACAACATGAATAAAGGAGATCTCGCACAGGCCGTTGCAAAGCAGGCAAAGCTTTCGAAGGCAAAAGCGTGGGAAATCGTCAATGCGACTTTTGACGCGATCAAGGGATCGCTCAAAAAGGGGCAGAAGGTTTCTCTGATCGGTTTTGGCAGTTTTGTGGTTCGTAACCGCAAAGCGCGTCAGGGCCGCAATCCGAAAACGGGTCAGACGATTACGATCAAAGCCCGCAAAGTTCCTGGTTTTAAAGCCGGAGCTGATTTGAAGAAAGCCGTCCAGAAGTAAGACGTGGTTTTCAGAAAAAACCCCGCACTTGAAAAAGTGCGGGGTTTTCTTTTTGCCGGGAAACATCCGGCTCATGGGAGTATATCAAGGCTGACAAGCCGAAGCGAATCTGCTAAAATGCCTTTTCCTGAGAACCCCCTCAGAATTTTTATCGCTTTAACCTATTGTAGTATAATCACTTACGTCGGGGCGTCCTCCTACGCTAAAGCTTCGGAGAGACAGCCCTGTTGTATGATTTGAAAAGTAGAAATACGTCGGGGCGTAGCGCAGCCCGGATTAGCGCACTTGCTTGGGGTGCAAGTGGTCGGAGGTTCAAATCCTCTCGCCCCGACCATCTTAAAAAGCCTAGGACAATTTGTCCTAGGCTTTTTAAGTTTATTGGGAAAAAGAGGATTTGAAGCGAACGGCCGCCGACGTCTAGGAGGAAAAGCGCGTAAGTCGAAGACCGCGCGTCAGGCCGTGAGGGGAGGCTACGCAGCGAGGCTCCGTCCGAGCGTAGTAGCTAAATCCTCTCGCCCCGACCATCTCTTCCTTAACAAAGCCATTTTTTGCTTTTCCGACCAGAAAAGCGAAAAATGGCTTTGCTTTTTTTATCAACAAAAGAGATGGTCTGTCCCTGTCGCGCGGTGCGCGATAGGGACGACCTGCTTTAGTTGGGAAAAAGAGGATTTGAAGCGAGAAGCCGCCGACTCTAGGAAGGTGAGATAATTGACCCATAAAAATACCGTTGCTTTGGAAAGGTAGGAGAAGGTTCGTTATTTAAAATGCTTTCGCATTAAAAATAACGAACCTCCTGAGAGGATACTAGCGGTTTTAGAGGCGGTCTGGTGTAGGGGTTTTTGCTGTTTCTGGTTCAGAAAATGTGTCCGTTGCCGGAAATTCTCCCGAGGGAAGTTTTCCCGCGGCGTCTAAGGGCTTGCATTCGCTGTTCGTACGGTCCCAGCCTTGCCCGGAAGGACAAGCCTTGGGAGTATCCTCATCAAGTGCCCAGGCCGCACTAAAGCCTGTCGCGAAAATAAAAACAAAGCTAAGTATAAAAATAATAGCCCTCATAAATCCTCCCGTTATTGTGTCCTATCCCATAGCATTTCTTATGCCAGGAGCAGCGCGGCTAGAGCGGCGCTGCTTTTGATCTTCCAATGTCAGATTTTTCTGACAGTTGTCGGATTTCCCGCACAGTGTTTCTAAAAATCTCCATTGACGTAAAAAAAACTACCCAAGCCTAAAGCGCAGGCCTAAAATGACGGTGTGTTTTCATCGCGTTAAAATTAAAACGATTCAAGGAGGCTTTATGAGACAGGGAATGCGCAGAGCAGGAATGGCTTTGATGCTGGTGGTTGCTTTTTTAGCGCCGCAGCAAAACGGGTTTGCCAAAACCGCGGCTGAAATTGATACGAAAGTCGATACCTCGCTTGAAAAATTTCAGAATCAGGTTTATGGCGCTAAAGACATTATGGCCAAGGCTGAAGGGGTGCTGGTTTTCCCGCGCGTCTATAAGGGCGGTATCGGGATTGGTGCTGAATACGGCGAAGGGGCCTTGAGAGTCGGCGGAAAAACGGTAGATTATTACAACACCGTCAGTGGGTCGATCGGGTTTCAGTTAGGCGGACAAGCTAAGACGGTCTATATCTTTTTCATGGAGGATGCCGCTCTCGCAAACTTCCGGCAAAGCCACGGTTGGAAAGTTGGTGTGGACGGTTCCATAGCGCTCATTTCCGTTGGGGCCGATGGCTCGATTGATACGATGAAGACCAATGAGCCGATTGTGGGATTTATTCTGGGGCAGAAGGGACTGATGTATAACCTGACGCTGGAAGGTTCGAAGTTTACGAAGCTGAAGAGATAGTTTTTCTTTTTCCCCCACCTTACGCCTGAAATCTTTATTCAGGCACAACGCTTCGCAGGCCAAGGAAGCCTGCGTAAGCGTTAGTCCTCCCCCGAAAAGCACGGGGGAGGAAACAAAACGAACCTCTTCCCAAAAAAAACATGGGGGAGAAAATAGTAGAACCTTTTTTGTCTCTCCCCCCGTGCTCTTCGGGGGGAGACTAAGAGGGGGGCAACTCATACACCGCGTTAATATTTCAGATTTGCCTCGCGCGCTAGAGTGTCTTTTTCCATGTCCGCTTCGGTTTGCGTGATTTTGCCTTCGGCTCGTTTGAGTTCGGTATTGGAAAGCTGAACTTTTTCAGCCGGACTCAGCTTATCATCCTTGATCGCTTGGGGAATTTCCGGCATCTTCAGGCCTTCTTGCGGTTCGATTTTTTCTCCGCCCGAAAGTCTTTTTGCATCTTCGATTTTTTGCAGAAATTCAGCCCGGATTTCCTCCGGCGTCTTTTTTTGCTCGGTCGCGGCAGGAGCGGGTTCCTTTAGAGCTAGAGCTGCCGGATCATGGGGCGCCGGCAGAAGTAAAAAAGCAAAAAATAACATTAGCATGCGCATAACAGCCTCCTTTAGAAATCTCCCGTAAGTGTTTGTCCGCTATTCTACCAGCCCGGAGTCTCCGTTCAAAGTGCATTGCTGCTTTTAAAAAGCAAGGGGCATGCCACTCGAAGTTATCCCTTATCGCGCAATAGGCTAGGCGGATCAGATCAATATCATCAAGCTAAAAAAGCGCCCATTTCCCAGGATATTGCTCTTTTCTCACATGAATACGCTGCTTCATTAAAGGCAATAGTTTATCTTTGGGGTCTTAGCAAAAAAACCCTTCTGCTATTTTCATCCTTATTATTTCTTAAAAATTTTCATAACCTATTCATTTTAATAGAGTTAAACATTAGCCTAGACTTTGTAAAACCCTTCATCGACAGGTATACTTTTTCCAATAGTCTCTAGGCATCGATTTGTACAGGGATTATGCGCACCGGACACTAGCGAATGCTATGTCCAGAGGCGCCGGTGATTGTTAAAGATCACTGTGTTTTTTAAACCACATGAACCGAGTGAGGGGTGTGTCCTGTTTTTTACCGGCACGAGAAAACCTTGATTCGTCACAGGATAGGTCTGTCCATTGTCTAATCGTTTTTCCCAAATGAATCATCCAGGGCTCCGGAAATTGAATAAGGCGATAGCGGCCGGGCTGCTGGGTGTCTTTATGACCACCAGCGTCCTGCCGCCGGGAAGCCAGTCGTTTGCTATGCCCGGCTCCACGGGCATGGATAGTTTGCTGCTGCGTGAAAATCCGTTCGGATTGAAACTGCCGGAGGAAGCCGGCAGTATCCGGAATTTTTTCAAGGGCAATCGCGCGGGGCCGCTGGTGGTTCATCTGCAGGATGCCCACGGCAATATTTCGGCACAGAAGAATGCGTCAAAAATCATCAACACATTGAATTTATCAGGGACCGGCGGAGCAGATCCCCTATATGTGCTTTTGGAAGGAGCCTCCGGTTTTGTGAACGCGGCATCCCTGCAAGCTTTCAAGATGCAAGGCTACGATGCTTCGGACTTTTTGCTGGCCAGAGGCATGACGACGGGCCCGGAACTCGCAGCGCTTGAGAATCCGCAAGTGGCGTTATGGGGCATTGAAGAAGAATCTCTTTATCATCAGCATCTTGCTGCCTGGAAGGCCGCGGTGCTTAAGCGCGAAAGCAACTTGGCTTTTATCCGGGCTTATCGCAAAGAAGTTCACGATGCCTTATGGTCGGCGGCCTCACGGGAGCTGCGGGGGTTATTGAAGATTTCCGAGGAGTTGGCTTCCGAAGAGCCTGACTTTGAAAAAATATCCCATGCCCTCCAGCATTTTATCAAAATCTACCGCCGCGAACTCTGGGATCCGCGATCGCGCAAAACCCTGAGCGCGCTGGATCTGAAAAAAGATTACCCGGATCTTTACCGCCTTTTCCAGCTTGAGTTTTTGTGGGAAACGGCCCGCGGCGAACTGGCCGCTTACGAAGCGCGCCGGATCCGCGAGACACTGACGACTGAGCCCGCGGCGAAAACCAAAGTCGAAACGCGGCCGGTCTTGCCCAGGGCAGAAGAGACGGTTTCTTCCAAGGCTGTGGACCCTTCCCTCACGCCTGACATTGCCAGTGCCGCGGCCGCCCAGAATCTATCCGCAGTGCCGGCTGCTCCGGCGCATTTTTTACCGGCGGCCTCCATAAGCCCTGAACCGGAAGAAACGGTTTTTTCTTTTGTGCGTGATCTCTATGAACCCGTCAAAAAACAACGGACGACCAGCGGCGTTGAAAAGTATCTGGCCTCGGCCGGCGGCGTGGATGCCTACCAGCTTGCGCATGAACTCCGCCGGCTATTGACGCGTCTCAAGAAAGATTATGCGCGGTCGGCGCGTGAGACCGGGCTCGAACGCCTTTATGACCAAACGCTGCTGCTTGAAAAACTGGCCGCATTGAAACTGAGTTCCGGTGAATTTTATGCGCTTAAACGCATGGGGCCGTCCGACCGCGCAGCGCTCTGGAATGAACTCTCGCAATGGGCTTCGAAAAAAAACCTGCAGACGGATACGGCGGCCGGAGACTGGGATGCGGCGGTTGGTTTCTGGTACTATGAATTAGCGGTAAAACGCGACCGGACTCTTTTTGAAAATGCGCGCCGGTTTTTGGAAGGACACCCGGGCGCATCCCGAATAGCCGTGTTTACGGGCGGCTTTCACACGACTGGCTTGATGCACCGTTTCAGGAAATCGGGATACTCCTTTGTGTCTCTGGCGCCCCAGATCGATGCAATTTCTGAGGCGGATGAGCAGCGCTATGAAACAGCCTTGAACTGGTCGTCTTCGGCGCTTGCCGTCCAGACGCCGCTGACACTGCGGCCCCGTGAATTGGTTCGTGATCTTGCGATCGCGCAAGGCCTTGCGAAAATTTCAAAAACAGGATTGGCTCAGGCACAGGCTGTCTTTGAAAAAGAGCGCGCTAGTTTACTGGCGGCTTACCTGGGGGAACCTTCGCGCAGGGCACAATCCCATTTGGCCGGAGCCTTAGGCGTGGCAGAAACGGATTCTGCGGTGACGGAGCGTCTCGGCCATGATCGCGAGGATTTCGAAGCCGGCCTAGCGGAGGCCGGTTCGTTTTTTAAAACGCTGGCGCAGAATGCTGCCCGCTATTCCGGCATACCGGAGTCCAAAGATCGTGCGGGTTTCGAAATGAAGTGGCGCGGACGGATGGTAAAGATCGTGCCGGGGGATCGTTTGAATCCAATGAGGATGGCGGGGAAAGAGAAAGAGGTGGAAGGTGGAAGGTGGAAGGTGGAAGGAAAGAAAAAATTAGAAGTTAGAAGTTGGAAGGGAAAAAAGGAGACAGGTGCCTGGCTCCCGCTTCTCAGGGTGCCTGGCACCGTTAGTGTTGGGGCGTCATTGCCCGCCATCGCTATGAGATTGCTTCGTCGTCCCGCAAAAAGCGCGGGCCTCCTCGCAATGACGAGTAGTTTATTTTTTAAGACAGCTTCTCCAGCATCATTATCCGTCGCAAACTCTTCTTCCAACTTCCAACTTTCAACTTCTAACTCTTCTCTTTCTCCTTCCGCCTTCCACCTTCGACCTTCGACCTCTTCTTCTCGTTCAGAAATCCGCTCATCCGTCCCAATCCCCTCCAACTACGCCGCTCAAGATCCCGAAAAAGTCATCGGCTACTGGCTTGTGCGTTACGAAGATAAAGATGCGCCGAAAACAGAAGCCGCCAAAGACGTGCGCAACTGGACGCGTTTCTTTTTTGAGCGTAACGGCTCAATTTTGACGCTTTCGATTATCAATGATTTCTTTGACCATCAAAATCCGTGGTCGGTGGTTGAAATCCGGCGCTCATCCAAAGAAGATTTTGAGCCAGACAATGCCGATGGGGGCGATGTCATCGCCAAAGCTGAGTTTAAAGGACTTGTTTTTGAAAAACTTGATTTCGAGGAAGACCCGATACGGCTGCTCGTGCCTGCGGCGCGGGCTCTGACGGAGGTCTTAAAAAAAGGCGGCGTTTTACCGGAAGAGTTTGACGGTTCGGAATGGAAGGATAACTTGGCGGGCGTCTACCCGTCCCCGGATGAAAGCATTCAATTGCAGGAGGCGGGCCTGCCGGTGAAGTTTACTTTTGCTGCCACGAATGAACGCAATGAAAATGAAGAATCTCGTCTCGGTTTTCCTGGCGGGGATGACGGAAATATTTCAAAGCAGGCGGCGAACAACCCGCCAGCAGAGGAGACGGAAAAGGCTGCGCCGGCTGTGGGGCTCAGAGCTGATAGTGCTTTGCCTGTGAATACAGCCTTTGCGCTGGTTCAGGATCCACAAGCGCAGCAGTTGAATATTTTAGCTTCCGACGGCCTGATCATTGATGTGAGTCCGATCATGCCTGACAAGCAATCGGCGCTTCCGCTGGGTGCGAACGATGCCGCATTGTTAGTGTCACCCAGCGGACAGCCGTATGCTTTTTATCTTTTGCGGCTGGCCCGTGCCGCAGGTTCTTCGGGAGGCAGCGTCGGCTTGTGGCTTAATGGGGAACCCTGGCTTGAAAATAAAGAATCCATCGAATCGTTGACAGCCTATCTGGATTCTGCCGGCCAACCACATGTCTATACGGTTGTGCGCGAAGAAATAAACCAGCCGCTGGTGCTTTACCATGACAAAGCGCCGGATGAGCGTTTTCGCGGTGTCACGATTGAAGATCCAACCGGTGACTTTTTTGACAATCAATATGCGTTAGAGGTTGTTCATGAAAACGGTGAACCTCACGTTTATCTGCGCATCACCGTCGGCGCGGAAACGAACTCAATTTTTTCTGATTCTGTTTATCGCGATGGTAAAAAAATTGCCGATCAGGCCCGGATACTTTCCCGTGGGGGAATTCCCCATTGGGGAAAAGTGGAAACCGCCACGGGCGAACATATGAGTATTCTTTATCAGGAAAAAACATCTTACGCGTATGTCTTGCTGTGGGACGGCGTCGAAATTTACCGCAATCGAAGTGCCGAAGACCACTACAGAGTTGATGCGCAGGATATCTTGCAGCGCATTCGCATGCAGCAGTTAGCCGATGGCACAGTCGAGATTCGACACAACGACCAGGTGATTTTGGGGCCTTTCCCACAAATCGGTAGTGCAGGCGTGATTGTGGGTGATGACAGCACAGGCGTTCATTGGGCCTTTGGCATGTCGCCTGAACTGTATTGGCAGGGCGGCTCGGTTAAAATGGACAAGGCCCGCTTGGAAAAATTCAAATTTGTGCGTGACCGTGACGGTAAAGCCAGACTTTTTTATGCTTTTACCAGTTCAAAAGGCTATGAGGTCTATTTGGCGGGGCAGGAAAATCCTGTTGCGGTCATGCCTGTTCATCGGCCGGATGAAGCCTATCTCGCTTACTTCGATCAGAACAACGAGTTGACGGTTGTGGATCAAATGCCCATGGATGACGAATGGCATGTCTACCGCAATAGCCGGCTCATTGCACGGCTGCCCGACAGAGCTGAGAAAATTCAAGTCTACCAGACCGCGGATGGAGAGCATTTTTGGTTTGCGACGAGTTCCGGTGTGTATACGCCGGAGGACGGCCGCTTACCCAATCAGCCCGGGAGCGCTATCGTTGCCTCTTTAACGGGCGCTCACGTTTTTTATTCTGGAAAATCAGAAGCTAACGGCGCGGGAACAACTCAAAAGCCGGCACCCAACACTGAAGCATCAAGTGTTGTATCTCCGGAATCGGAGTTTGCGGCACAGACTGTAGAAAAGTCTATAACACAAGAAACACAAAAAGTAACACCGGCCGCGGCATTGGCAGGAACTGTGCCGGTCAATACGGCTTTTGCGTTGGTTCAGGGACCGACGGCCCAGCAAACGAGCATTTTAACTTCGGATGGCCGGAATATTCCTGTAAATCCGGTCATGGGCGCTGAGAAACCGGCGCGCATGCTGGGTGACAAGAACGCTGCACTGCTCATTTCACCCAGCGGACAGCCGTATGCTTTTTATGTGCTGGGGTTGGGCGAGGACGCGACGACACCCAACAGAGGCCTGTGGCTCAATGGAGAGCCCTGGCTTGAAGACAAGGAATCCATTAAATCTCTGGCGGCTTATCTGGATGCCGCCGGCCAGCCGCATGCGTATACGGTCGTGCTCGAAAAAACAGGCCAGCCGATGGTGCTTTACCATGACAAAACGCCCGATGAGCGTTTTCGCGGGGTTATCACCAAGAATCCAACCGCAGCGGATGACAAATATCGATTCGAATTTGTTCGTGAAAATGGCGAACCGCACGTTTATCTCCAGACCGAAACCGGCGCAGAAACAGAAAAAAGTTTCTCTATTTATCGCGACGGTAAAAAAATGGCTGACCAGATTATGAGTCCTTCCACCTGGGAAAAAGTTGAGACCGTGACGGGCGAGCACATGCTGATTGTTTATCAGGAAAAGCAGACAAAACTGCCGCGTGCCAACGTCGTACTCTGGGACGGTGTAGAAGTCCATCGCAGTCCGATTTTAGATACCCATATCCGCGTCGATGCGCAGGGCGAGTTACAGCGCTTTCGTACGCAGCAGCCGAAGGTCGGAGAGATTCAGGTTCTCCATAATGACCGGGTGATTCTGGGGCCGTTTCAACAATCCTATCGCGCGGGTTTGGTCATGGATGATGACAGCGCGGGGGTTCACTGGGCTTTTGGGCTGGATGGGCCCGTCGGCCTCTCCCAGGATTCCTTTCAATTGTTTTGGCAGGGCGGTTCGGTTCAAAGGGACGGCGCGCGTTTGGAAAAATTCGATTTCGCACGCGATCGTGACGGTAAAGCCAGACTTTTCTATGCTTTTACAAGCGCAAAAGGCTATGAAATCTATTTGGCGGGAGAAGAAAACCCTGAGGTGATTGTGTCAGACCAGCGGCCGGACGATAGCGTTTTTAGCGTTTACTTTAATGAGCAAAACAAGTTGACGGTGGTGCATCAAATCAAGACCGGTGAAGAATGGCACGTTTACCGCAATAACCAGATCATTGCGCAGCTTCCTGAAAAACTGGAAAAAATTCAAACCTACCAAGCCGCGGATGGCGAGCATTTTTGGCTTGTGACGCGTTCGGGCATTTACACTCCGGAGGACGGCCGCCTGCCGCAGCTTGGGTCCGAATTAATCAGCACCGTTGCGGTCTTGACAGGCGGTTATGTGCCGCGCCCGGTTTCTCCGGCTACTATCGTGCCGGATGCGGCCCTGGTGGTTCCTGCCGCAAAACGAGAGGGAATTGCTCCGGGAGATTTTTATGAAATATTTTTTAACAGCTTCCGCTTCAACGTAAATTGGATCAAGACGGAAGAGGCCTGGTCCGTGGCAACGCGTACCACTTTTCGTTCCGCGGTCAATCCGGATTTTGGGGCGGTTTTTACCGGTTCACCGGAGGATGGTCTTGTGACTTTGAATTTTCCTACGCTTTTTATCCCAATAGTTAGCGGACGCCCAGGCGATGGTTTTGCCTTTGCCCCGCCGTCTTTGGAGTTGAACGGTCTTCCGATGGTTCCCATTTTAGTTACGGACATTCAAGATTTCTCAATTAGAACAAATGAAAAGGACACGCTGCCTCCCAAGATCACCTTCCGTATGTACCCCGACCAGTGGGATAAATATGTGAAAACTTATGAAGCTTCCCTGCGCGGTTCCGACCCGACATTGGCCGATGTGATGGCGGCTTATATCAAGATTCTCGACCGAAAAATTACCCTGCACGACGGCGGCCAGACGCAGGTGATTCTTGATTTCGGGGCCGCAGCACCCGCTGAAAAATCGATCGCGGCCTCTCAAACTATGAGCGCTTTAGCGGCAGGCCCCAGCCTAATTGCGGAATTGCCGGATACCGTGGATTTGACGGACGTCTTTTTAGCGAGCCGCCGCAGTCCGAGGCCGCCTTCAACGGAAACTCCGAGAGAACTTCAACGCATATTCCCAGCCCCGGATTTCGTGATTGAAGAAAGCGGGAGTAAAATTATAGTGAGCAGGCGGGATGAGTCAGACGATTTCACTGAGCTTTTGAACGCGCAGTATCCAAGCGCCGATTCGAAGCTTACTTTGTTTGGTGATAATGGGCATGGGGACGGGCTTGACTTCACGCAGAAATTTTCAGCGTTTAACACGTCGAAACTGACGATCACCTCTCGCTTGGGGGATGACGGCGAACCCAACAAGTTCTATTTCGATCCCCTGGATAATCTTGAAAAAGTGTATGTGCGCCTGACGCCTGGCACGGCGGGAACTTCCGGCTATCACAGGACCGTTGAACTGCACTTTGCAAAGCTGACGCCCGCCATCGCCAAAGAGTTAACGCTGCTTTTAGAAGATCTCAAGCGGTTTGACACCATTCCCCAGGTCAAAACGCAAAACAACGTCTGGACGATTTCCTTCCGCAATTCCACATTTATTTTGGTGTTTGGAGAGTTAGAAAAAGTCTCAACCGATGAAACCGCAGAAACAAGCACGAAAGATTCCTCCGTGGCGGAAGCGGCGGGTGCTTCTGCCGCGCTTACCACGGTTACGGAAGTGCGCGCTCCCAACGACATCATTGCCTTTTTCGAGCGGCATCAAGATCAATGGGAAAAAAGGGAGGGCGCCTGGGAAGCGCGGGCGGACCAGACCCGCATTACTAGTTTTCGTTCAAACAAACTCAGTCTAGGATTTCAAATTGCAGCCCCTATTCCCAAAAGTGTGGTTGTTTGGTCGATTGAGCTGCCATTTGCGGGGGGGGGCTTTTTGCAGGAATTGATGCTTAGCGACATAGCCCAAGGAAATATAAATAACGGCCTTTTTGCAGCCAAAGACTTATTTGATGCCATTGGCCTGACAAAAACCCAAATCGTCGAAAATAGTTCCGGCCCGCACCAGATGATTTTTACGCTTGATGCGAGTGAACGCGACCGAGAGCGTTTGCGCCAAAACGGATTTGTCTCCGGCCAGACCCTTGCGGCTTTGCGCAATGACGGCCAACCCATGGATATTTCTCTCCGTTTTGATTTTCAACCGGCGCTGACTGCCACAGGGACCGATCCAAGACGCGGTTCATCAGACCGCGCTGGAACAGTCTCGGTGTTAGACACAGAGGCAGATCCAGAAAAAATGGACCTGTCCCTGCCGTATGTATCCCCGGAAGAGATGCTGGATGTGACGGAACTGGTCAGCGCTTTTTTTAATGAAAAACCTAAATTTCCAAGATCTCCCGACTTCCGGGCCTGGACTTCTTTTGCTGCCAAGCATCCGGCCTTGAGTTTCGTCGAGACTCAAGGATCGACGGACCAGGAAGACATTCTCGTTGACATTTTAGCGCCGGAAAGCACCGAAGGCGGAAAAGAAAGTCTTGTTTCCGGAAGCTGGACGTGGACTCAAGACGGCCGGAGTTTAAAAATTCACGGGCATCATCCGGAAGAACCAGGATTGAGTTTGCGGGCATCCGTGGTCAGGGGCGCGGGACCCAACAACCCTGATTTTAAACAACTATTCCTTGTTCATAACGACGGAAAAAGCAAAGCCGAATATGGCCTGGGGCCTGCCGAGGCGCTCAAAGCCGTGAAGGTGGTTTCAATTCCCGATGCCGAGGGCGGCAGTTTCCATGAAACCCATCTTTATTTTGACAAAGATGCCCGTGAGGTGATGCGGAACATTGACCTTTTTATTATTTTCGCCTGGCCAAGACACAGAAAATTCGAAGATAAGTGGGTTTTTGTCTTTGATAACTCGTTCTTCATGGTTCATTTTGGCCCGGAAAATCAAGAATCCCAGAGCGAGATCCTTCGCTCCGCTTCCGCCACGGAAGCGTCGGCGGGCAAGCAGGATGACAAACAAACTAAATTCGGGGATGACTCTGCCTTTGAAAAGGCCAAGCCGCCTCAAAAGTCCAGTGTTCTGTCAAAACCGTTTTCGGAATTGACGCCGGTCGAAAAACAAGACCTGATCGCGCAGCTTTTAATTTCAGACTATGAGTATAAAGTCACCGTTCCGGAAAAGCCCATTGCAGATGCGCGGCGCCCAGCGCTTCAGCAGAGCAAGGCGCATCAGGGCACATGGGACGAGGTTGCCTCTGACCAATACCTAAGACTGCAGTTCTCAGGCGATCCTGAAACGGGCTACGCGATTTTTCAGGATGAAATTCACATTCCGCAAAGTGATGCCGCTCCTATTTTGCAGCGCCAGTGGCCTCCCAGGGATATAGCCGAGGTTTTTCGCGGCGAAAAAGGCGGCATTCGCGGACTCATTCTTGAAATTCGGCCTGGCATTGAAGAGGCAACCAGAAAATTCATGACTAAGGAAGGGCTGCTAGAAAAAAATTATTTTCTATGGGTTCCGGAACAAGGCCCTGTTATCGGTGAAATTTTTGATGCCGCTAAGTCCGGCGAGCGCGAGGACATTCTGCGGCGATATTCCGCAAAAAATATTTCTGAACCTGCGGGGAAAAAGCAGAGCCTCCCTGTGCCGCCGCCGGACACGTCACGTTCTGGAAATGCCGGCACGGTACCGCAACAGCAGAATCAGGGACTGACAACGGCCATTGATTGGTATTCGGATTTGCCGCAGCCTTTCCAGTTTATTTACGTTTGGAGTGAGTTTGAGTCACTCAAAAAGAAACTGACGCTGGGAAATCTGACGGGGACTGCAGACCAAAAATTATCCAATGCCAAGGTGAAGGAATATTCTGACGACATTCTTGCCCTCATTGATTGGTTTGTGGCGTTGGCAGGCGATAAAGCCTTTGAGTTTCACCGGATGAGCGGAGGCAGTGTATTCACATTCGGAGATCGCGGGATTGCGCTCTTGACGCCCGATCAAGATTTTGATTCTGAACGCGCAGATAACGCGTATGAAATTCTCATCGACACGCTTAGCAATCCCTATACTTTTTTGAATTTAAGAACAGGCCAGGTTCACCGTGAAGATAGAGATATTTTGATTCAGAATAGAAAATCTCTTTGGCTTGTGCGAAACGCCGTCGAAGAAGCGCTAGGGTGGCGTTTGACCAATTTTCCGAATGCGCCGGAGTTTTCATCTTCCATGACAGAAGTGCAGGCCTGGTTTGTGCGTCTTTTCAGAGCGATGGGCGACCGGTTGACGCGCGAAACGGTTTGGAGCCTTTTAAAACGTCTTAACACTGAAAAGGGACTTGGTAGATCGCGGTACAAGAAACTGATGTCCGAAGCGGAACTGCGTAAACGTGAAGAAGCGATCTGGCTGGCGATTGACGAAGCGAAAGAGGATACGGCGCGGAGTGAGGTGAGGGCAAGAGAAAAAAGTGGAAGGTGGAAGGTGGAAGGTGGAAGGAAAGGAGAAAATGAAAAATTAGAAGACAACCGTTGGCTTACGCTTATATCGGGTTTTGCGATCTCGTCTTTTTCTTCTTTTTCTTCTTTTTCTTCTTTTTCTCCTTCCACCTTCCACCTTCCACCTTCGACCTCTTCTGCCCGCTCCGAACTCCGCTCACCCGTCCCAATTCCGTCCAACTACGCGCCTCAAGATCCCGAAACGCTGATCGGCTACTGGCACGTGCGTTACAAAGACAAAGATGCACCGAAAGCAGAAACCGTCAAAGACGTGCGCAACTGGACGCGCTTCTTTTTTGAACAGGGCGGCTCTATTTTAACGCTTTCAATTATCAATGATTTTTTTGACCATCAAAATCCGTGGTCGGTGGTTGAAATCCGCCGTTCGCCCAAACAGGGCTTTGATCCGGACAATGTCGACGGGGGGGATGTCATCGCCCAAGCTGAGTTTAAAGGACTTGTTTTTGAAAAACTCGATTTCGTCCAAGACCCATTGCGGCTGCTCGTGCCTTCATCACAGTTATTAACGGGGGTTTTAAAGAAGGGCGGAATCTTGCCTGAGAATTTTGACGGTCAAGAATGGCAGGATAATTTGGCCGCCGTCTATTCGCTCGAGAATGAGTCTGGAGATGATGGCGCCCGTATGCTGCTTTCAACGCCGGTTCTGCCGGTTAAATTTCTTTTTAAGAGTCAGAACCTGTCCTCCGCTATTGAAGCGCCGGCGGATCGGCCTGATTTTTCTAAAGGCGATGGAACATCCGCTCAAGGGTTAGGCGCGGAGCCGGATGAGTTCGCATTATCCGACGGCACGGTGCCGCTCGGCGATATTTTTGAAATGTCGCGCACGGGTGTTGTACGAGGACGTTTGGAGCAGATCATTTCCGGAACAGAGTTTAGGATTGCGAAGGCCGATGGGCATTGGGTGCATTTGCTGCGTTCGTTGCCCGGAAAAACCACGTATGATTTGTTCAATATGACTTCAGCCAAACATCATATGACGCAAGGAAAAATTGACAGCGTTAGTCTGGGCCAGAATTTTCTGCTCGAACTTCCGATCGGCTGGGACACTTTAGACCAACCTCTCAGACTGCGTCTGCGAGGCTGGGGATTTGGAACAGGCCTCGCGGGAAGCGCCAAGACTGACTTGGCGCTTCTGGCGGAAAAAGATAATGGCGTGGATGAAAACTTAGCCTTTTGGACCGGCCTTTTGAGCGATTCCGCGCATCAGGAAGACGGACGCATTGCCGACGTGTCGGGCCTGGATGCTTTTGTGCCCAAAGACAGCGCCTATCGTGAATACACCTTGACGGTCAAGAATGTAAGCCGCCGTGAAATTGAAGAAGTCTGGAAGCCTTTTGCCGAAACTGAGTTGCCGGAATCGTCGGGTTTGGGGCCGGAGACGATCCGCTATGTTGAAGGCAAGGGGCTGATTATTCGCACAGAAAACTTGAAATTTGTCATTCGTTTTGAACCGCGCGCAGAAGTATCGCTCGCGCCAGGGACAGGTCCAGAAAAAATGGACCTGTCCCTGGATTCCCGGCGTGAAGCCTTGCGCGCAATCACGGAAAAATTTCTGGAAGAGGCGCTTCCGGCCGTAATTTTTAAAGAAAACGAACAGACCGGAAAAACAAGCGTCATCATTTATACGGCTAGACCCGGATTGCTCATGGATAATCAAGGAGCGGACTTGGACGTTCTGAAACAACGCCTTGAGCAAATTTTAACAATGCCGGTTGAATTGGGCCTCTTCGAATTAACCAAAGATTATTTTTCAGAGTTACCGCCCCGGGAAAAACAGGTTGTGATTGCAGAGTTTTTAAAGCACGAGTACGGTTACTGGGGTTCAACCATGCCGGAGTTCTCGGAGTTCCCAGAAAAAATTTCTGCCCGCTTGGTGCTCCGGCAAGCCAAACCTCATCCAGAGCAATGGAGCAGCAGCGTTAGCGGCCAGCCTATTGCGTTTGACCGGTACGAGACCATCCAGTTTTCGGATCCTCGCTCATACGAAACTCTTTTGTTGAATTTTACGCATGAGCCAAAGCCGGGACTTGACGAAATGCCGCACCCGCCTGTCATTCTTGCGGCTGAAGATATTATTACAATTTTCAAAGGCGTCAAAGACGGCGTGCGCGGTTTAATTTTGGAATCCGTATCACCCGAGGACAAGCCCGGTCTCATCGAGTTTCGCTGGTTGAGCGAGCAGGGATGGTTTGATAAAGCCACCTTCATCAGGGATGATTTCAAAGGACGTGACGATTTTTTACGTGAATATTCCGCCGAGCCTCTCCTGACGAAGAATCAGGGACTGTCCCCCGCCACAGCGGGTGAGCTGGAAATGGTGCCTGGCACCATTTCCGGAGCGGCGCTTACGACAGATCGCTTGGATTTGACGAATTTGCTTCAGGGCAGTTATTTGAGCCCTGATTTCCGCGCATCCTATGACGCCTGGGCAAATTCACAAACGGTTTTTAAAATCGAAGAAACACCGGTGGATAGCAATCAAGAACGCCGGGCGCAGCTCAAAAGAAATTCAGATGGCCAGCACGTTGGAACGCTCCGCACTTACCTTGATTTGGAGACGCCCGCCGAAGATTATACGGACGATGAATTATCAGCACTTCCGGTGCTGCAGTGGCTGAGATTTCCGCTTCTTGGGAATTTATTCAGTTTGGGTGTGAATAATGTGCGGTCTTTTAACCGCACGATTTTCAATTTGCAAGAATCCGGAATGGCAGGGGGAATACTCCCTGAATTACAAGTGCGCCGGTCTGACGTCACGGAACTGGTTTATCAGGCGGCGCAGCAAAAAGAACGGCTTTCAGAATTGCAAATCCGCCTGAAAAATGTAAGCAAAATGACCCTGGAAGATTTTGTGACAGCCGTCGCCAAACAAATTGATTTTCACTGGCCCAAGCGCCAGCCGCGGCCCGGCCCTGTGGCTGAAAAAATACAAAACGGCTGGGTGATCAACGGGTCTGAACTCAAGGTTGTCTTTACGCTGGAAACGGCAAACGCGGAAGACACCCGTTCAGAGATTGCTTCGCCGTCCGCTAAAGAGCAGCGGACGCCTCGCAATGACAAATCTGAGGAGGCCGATCGCGCTGGGACGGTCTCTGCGCTAGACGTACAGGCAGGTTCAGAAGAAATGGACCTGTCCCTGCGTCCCGCAGCGGCGGTGCTTGCGGGGGGCGAGCCTGAACCGAATACGGCGTATGCGTTTGTGCGGGATGGAGACGGCAAATACTGGCTGCGCGGTACGGATGGAACGCAGATTCTGGTGCAGGTACCCGAAAATGTCGAGGTGCAGTCGGAGCGGCAACAAGGCACCAAAATCTTTATCGACGGTGCGGGACTGCCCCATCTTTATTACATCGGAAAAAAGACCGGGGACAAGCAAGAACGCACGGCCATTTTTAATGAAAAGGGGCAGATCAGCCCGCCGGATCTTACCTGGACTGCTAATCTTGAGGGCTTGCGTGATGAGACGACGGGAGATATCGAAATTTATTACCGGGGGACCAAAGCGGACATGTCCGCTGTTTTTCACGGCAAAAAAAGGCTGGGTGAATGGCAGGATAAAATCAGCCAACTTCAGCTTATTTTTAACCACCGCAGCGGCAAAGTGGAAAGTTATTACGTGGCGGCTAGTCAGTCTGAGGAGTCGGGTAAACAGGCCGCTGTTTATCGTGAGGCTTCCAATCTGACCGGCTGGCAGCCACAGAGCAGCAGCTTTGGAGCCAGTGTTTTTGTGTTGGATGTTTTCACTCATCCTAGGACGAACGAAGTGCTGATGACTTACATCCTCACACGCGATAATCCTGAAACCGGGGAAAAGGAAATGAGAACGGGCGGCGATTGGCAGGAACCGGCGGGCCAGGAAACCTGGTATGCGCAAATATCGGGCATTACGGCCAAAGTTTTTAACCCTGAAACCGGCCGGTTTGATTATTTCGGAAGTGTCAAAAGGAAGAAAGGCCAAAGGGAAGAATGGGCCTATACCAAAAATGGCCAGCTCATTACGGAATGGGGAGATTGGACCAACGAAATGGCGGCCGTCTATGATCCTGAAATTAAAGATACGGTCTTGTTTTCAGTGCGCGAGACCCGGGGGCCTAGCGGGTTCGTGGATTATGTCGTCCTTTACCGCAATGGCCAGCCTGTGTCTGAACCGGCCGCGCATTTATTTTTGGTCGATATTCAAGTGCATCCAAAGACAGGTAAACTCGCAGTTTATTATCGTGCCGGCGGAGCGCAAAACAAAAATATCGCCATTTTTCTGCTGGGCTCCGGGCCTGTCACGGATTGGTTCGATAATTTAGATAAAGATAAAGCAAAAATTGCTTACAATCCCGTCAAGCAGGTTTTTTCAGTTTTCTTTACGGGAAACAAAAAAGGAATCGGCTGGGATTTTTTTATTGATAAAGATCAAGTGAGTCAAAATCAGTTCGCGGAATTTTTTGATTTTGTCCCCGTCATCGACCCTAAAACGGGGGCGGCTTCGGTGGTGGTGAACGTTAAAACCCGCGACTCCCTCTACGCTGTTTTTGACACGCAGACACAGACCGCCACTCCAGAATTTGGACATGTCTATGCGTTCAAACCGGTCCGTGATCCGGGCACCGGAAAAGAAAAAATACTTTATGCGGCCGATGCCGGCAAGGGAGTCCGGTTTTATGAAGCGGGGAAGGGCGAGGTTACACAGAGCCCGCTGGCCGGCAGTTATGCGCAAATGCTTCACTTCGAGTCTTTTTTTATTCCACCCCGCAAAGCTGTGGCTGCTTCTGCGCTAGCGCTGGATTTTTCGTCGCGGTCTTCCCGCACAAAGTTTTATCTGATGCAAGCCGTGCTGGCCCGCGAGCTCGATTTCCAGAAGCGCCGCGCCCGCAGTCTGGTTCAAAAAGAAACCAGTCCTCCTGGATTGCAGGAGGTGGTCTACACCGGCTTGGCGCCCAGCATGCCCGAATTTGAGGAAACGCTTCGCGTAGGAACGGTGAACTCATTCCCGGCGCCGGTTCCGTTGGATCAGATGCAATCGCTATGGCTGGGGGAAGCGGACGGGCAGAAAACGCTTTTTGTACGCAGCCTTTCTCCGCAAGGCCAGCCCGTTTATCATCAAATTCCGGCCCGTGGCGCAGTGCGGATGAATCAGGTCTTTTCAGACTGGAACAATGTCATTTTGGAAAACAAACTCAGCCCCGTTGCTTTGAATCTCTATCTTGAAGAGGCGGGCAGGGCCGAGCGCGCTGCCGAATTCTTCGAGCAGTGGGACAAGGCCCTGCGCAGTAACCCCGCCTGGGGAGGCCCGCAGGCCCGTTCAGCGGCCCAAGCCCCTAATTACATCGATATTTTTACGGCGGTTCACTCCGATCAGCATCGAGTTTATCTATATACCGCTGAAGAGAAGGTGGCGCTGAACATTCCAGGCATCCAGGTGAGAATGGCTGGAGACGAGGAGAAGGACATACCCATGCGAGTGAGCCTCGCGATGGGAGTGGATGATAAACAATATAGTTTTAAGATTCGTTCGGAAGATATCCGGCGCTTTGAACTTAGCCAAACCCAGCCGGATTTTAAGCATAAACTGCTGCTGGTGATTGACGCGGCGGTGCAGGACGAGTACCTCAAAAATTTGCAAGAAAGCCTGGCGGTTTTGAGCAAAGGGCGCATGGCTGAGGATGTCAAAGCGAAAATTGACATCCGGCAGGCCGGCATTCTGATCAGTTCTGAAGAGGGCAGTACCGTGGAATTAGTCTTTGAAGGAAAGAAAGAAGCAGGGACAGTCCCTGAGCCGGCACAGGCAGGAGCACCCGTAGTGGCGGGTTCCAAACCCGCCTCGCCGGCAGCAAGCGCCGCGCTGACCGCCGAGGCAATGCCGAGTGTACTGTATGCCTTTGTGCAAGATTCCAAGGGTAAATACTGGATCAAAGGAACGGATGGCAGTTCGCGGCCGGTGGCTGTGCCTAAGGGAGTAATTTTGTCGGATGCTCAGGCGAAAATCGGAATAAATGCTCAGGGCGAGCCAGTGGTTTATTATTGGGGATCGCGCGACTGGCCGGGGGCCGGCAGGCAAATCCGTTTATATGCTAATGAGCAGGCCGGTCTGCATGCATTCGAAAAAGCGGGCGATCTTCAAGTCCTCAACCGGCCCGGCCGAGAGCCTGACGTTTTTCATATCGGTCAATTGGCCGGAACCTCCGGTAATAATCCTTGGAGCGCCCTTTATGACGGCCGAGAAATCTGGCGCAGTACCGCGGGCGGCGACATGGCCCAACTTCATATTCCCGAAAATTTTACGGCGCAGGATGTTTCTGAAATCTATATCCAGACGGTTCTAGGTAATGGGGACTGGAGCGAAATGTTCAAGCCCGGCGAGGACAAGCCGCTTTTCAGCGCGCTCAAGATTGAAAACGTCAAGTTTTTACGCGATGAAAATGGAAAAAACATTTTATTTTATACAAAAAAAGAAGATGTCAGAGGACGGAAGGAATGGATTAATTTCAAGCGTGAATTTAGAACCTATAACAGGCTGGGCTCCGGAACAGAACCCGTTTTTCTCAGACCTTTTCGTGCGGCTGACCGGACTCTGCATTACTACGAGGCCATGCCGGTCGAGGATGAAAAAACAAAAAAGACAAGCTGGATCATTGCCCGCGACGGCGTCCCGGTGGTCACGGGACTCAAAAACATCCAACAGCTTGAAGTGGTCGTTGACGGCCAGGGCCAGGAACATTTTTATTTTGAGACCGCTGAAACGGACTCTTGGATTTACAGGGATGGGCATTTGAAGGCAAACAAAGTCAATGGCCTTACCGAGGGTAATATCGAAAGGCTGAATTTGTTTCTTGATCCCGAGGGCCGTGACCACGCCCAGATACTCTGGCGATCCCTGCCCGGATCTAAACAGATTCATCATGATAAAACCCCAGTGCTGGAAGATGACGATGCGGGGTTTATTAAAGAGTCCGCTGGCATTCTTGCCGGCCCGGACAATTCTGTCGTACCCTATTTTCTCAAAGAAACTACTCAGGAAAGCCACCAGCTCTTCACCCCCGCCGGCCGCGTAGATTTTGATTTTGGTTCAAGAGCTTCCTACCAGACGCTGGCCGTGCTTGCCCGGACAGCACCCCCGGAGAATTTGTCATTACCCGTGGAACCGCGTCAGCCGCAGAAAGAACCGGTTTTAGCCAAGCGCCAGCCCGAGACTGACCCGCTCAAAGCTGCGGCGCTTCTTGAAGCACATGGTTTTGTCAAAAATACAGGTTCGACGGCCACGGCGCAGATCTATGACAAGACAGGCACAGGACGCGCCACCCTGCTTCTTGATGAACGAGGACAGGCGCAATCTTTGAGTGTTGATTTTGCTTATACGGCCATCCCTTACAAAACGATCATCGTTTTTCCTGATGCGAATGTGCAGACGATTCAAAGAATTCTTCCCGAGCATATCGACGGCCGGATTCAGCTTGAAAAGCAGGACTCTCCTTTTTCGCGCCTGCCGCTCAAATTCGAAGAATTCCGGGGCATGCATGTCGAGGAAAACCCTTCGAACCAGAAAAAGATCTTTGTTTTTGCCTGGGCGCGCGGTTCTATCCTGGATTCCGAGACGCTTTCCGAATTAAGTCCCAAAGAAAGGTTCCACCTATTGGCGGGCACCCTGAAATCCGGCGACAGCTACCGCATTGATCTGGACAATCAAAACGAACTACTCACCCAGATGGAATTAGATTCCGTCGCTGCTCCTGTCATTCCCGCGGATGCGGGAATCTCTAAGCCTTCTCCGGAAAAGACGGGACTCTCCGGCTACGCGACTGGAACGGTTTTAAAGAAAAAAGAAAGTCCGCATGAAAATCCGCTGAGCATGGTGGTTTTGGAAGATAGGGGCAATCAAATCCAGGCGGTCAATTTGCGCCGGTTTATGGGGTCGAAAGTAAATGGATCGCTTGAAGATGTTACTGAAATTTTTGAAGCTGGGGAACTGGAGCCTGTCAAAGATGACAGCCGCGACAATTTTAACGATTACCGGATTTTCGAACGCGTTGAAGTGCAAATAGCACCGTCTTTACGCCGTGAGTTAATCGGACGATACGAACCGGAGGCGGTGAGCCACTGGGATGAAAATACTTGGTTTCCCGCAGTGATTGCCAGCTTTGAGCATGATTTCTACACATTTTTTCTCCTGACGGGCCTGTTGCGGGCTCCGGACGGTAAAGAGACCCTGCATATCTTTCATACGCCACAGCATGACGAACAACGGGCACGGATGCGGCGGCCCGGAGATCCGGACGCCAAAAATTGGGAACCCGCCAGGAATCCGGCGCTGAGCAAACAACAGGATGTTCTCCGGCGTCTGCAGTTTAGCCTTTCGACGGACTTCGAAGAGATTTTTGATTCAGTGCCGGATTGGGACCGCAAGCCGTCTGTCGGAGCTGAGATGACGCGCACAGAAAAAGGAACACTTGTTTGGAATAAAACGATTTTAAATGAAGATGCCAGTTTTGGCCTAATCCATGCCGGTGATCATGAAAGCAGCCTAGATGTTTTGGATGACAAGAACAACCGGCATGGTTTTTTGATTAAAGGTGCGGCCGAGGGCAGCCTTAGCGGTTTTGCAGCCATGATTTTCTTGGGCGCCAACGAGCAAGGCCTGTTTACGCAATTCTCCTTTCTTTTGCGGGGGCAGGGCATTTTGGACACTTTGCATGCGCAATCCGGAGTCACCACCCAGGTTCCCGGCAATGCGCTTGTCGACATTGTCTTTCAGGAGACTCGCGGCGGAAAACCTGAAGAAATGATCATCATTGTGACGAATGAACTCTACCAGGCCATGGAAAAAGCAGACTATTCCAAGCTTCTGCTGACCAACGAGGCTGCCAAAAGAGCCAACTACCGCTGGCAGGGCGTGACTGAAAAAAGCAAAGTGCCCTTCCGTTTTGTCTCCGTGTCAGCCTATCAGCGGGAGTTGACTTCCGCCGCCGCCCCTGTCATTCCCGCGCAGGCGGGAATCTCCGAGTTATCGGGGCTGGTTTTGAGCGAGACTGAAATCGACCCCCTTAAAGCCGCCGCCCTGCTTGAAAAGCACGGTTTTGTCAAAAATACAGGTTCGACGAACCGGGCGCAGATCTATGACAAGAAAGGCACAGGCCGCGCCACACTGCTTCTTGATGAACGAGGACAGGCGCAATCTTTGAGTGTTGATTTTGCTTATACGGCCATCCCTTACAAAACGATCATCGTTTTTCCTGATGCGAATGTGCAGGCGGTTCAAAGAATTCTTCCCGAGCATATCGACGGCCGGATTCAGCTTGAAAAGCAGGACTCTCCTTTTTCGCGCCTGCCGCTCAAATTCGAAGAATTCCGGGGCATGCATGTCGAGGAAAACCCTTCGAACCAGAAAAAGATCTTTGTTTTTTCTTGGGCGCGCGGCTCTATCCTAGATTCTGAGACGCTTTCCGAATTAAGTTCCAAAGAAAGAGCCTACTTGTTGGCGGGTACCCTGAAATCCGGCGACAGCTACCGCATTGATCTGGACAACAAAGACGAACTGCTCGCTCAACTTGGATTAAACTCGCCTGCCACTGTCATTTTGGAAGAGGCGAGCGGTGCTGAAGCGAAGACATCTGAGGATTCGTCATTGCGAGGCAGCGTATCTGCTGAGGCCGAAGCAATCTCAGAACTCGCGGAAAATAGAGAGGTGGAAGGTGGAAGGAAGAAGGTGGAAGGAAAAGAAGAAAGGGAAAAAACGGAAGGGACAGCTCAGGCTGTTGCACCGGCCGGGATGACGGACAGCGCGCGGGTTCAGGAACAGGGGGTTTTTAGTGCTAAAAAACTGAGGGGTGCGGATTGGAGTGATTTTGAACCCGGGGGAAGTGTGCGCACGGCGCTTAAAAAAGCAGGTTATGGAATTTTAGAGGGAGATAAAAGCTACGGCAGAAAAGAACTGCTGGCGTTCAATCCCTCCCTGGAGGATACCTTGGGTTTCGAAGATGAGGCCTTGCTCGTTGAGCAAGCCGCCACGGCGGATGCGCAGGGACGGCCGCAGAGGAATGTGCTGTTTTTGGCGCATTATGCCAAAAAACCCGGACATCAAATTCATTTTAATCTCAACGGGGAAGACAGCAATTTTGCGGTTGTGCATGCGGATATGAATTTCGAGATGCTGGATGCGCTTACTTTGGGCACTTCCGAAGATATTCTCAAAGCCACGCTGCAAACCGAAGATTTAGCGCAAGGCAAACCGCGCATTATTGATATTCAGCTTAAAACCGTGACGCCTCAGATGTTGGATCAACTGAAGGCGCTTTTTGAAAAAATACAGCCTTTGGCCCAGGAATCTTTCGGAGAAGCTAAAGTTGAAACCATTGCCGGCTCAACGGAACTTCTCCAATCTTATTTGCTGCCGGCAGGTTATCAATTAGTCATTCCGGGAGTGCTTATTTTTAAAGTGAGGCAAGGGAAGAGGAAAGAGAAGGGGAGAGGGGGAAGAGAAAGGGAAAGGGGAAAGGGAAAAGAGGGGAAAGAAGGAAAAGGTAGAAGGTCGAAGGTGGAAGGTGGAAGGGAAGAGGGCGGAGAAAAGAGAGGGCCGGCAGCGGTGCTGACGCGGCAGCCGATACTTGAGGGGCTTTCGGTGGAACAGAAATGGGACGTGATTCAATCGATTTTGACGACAAACGCTGGATTTGAAGCTGTGGATGTCAAAGATTTAAACACGCTCTTCCCGAATGGCGTTAAGGCGGTCCGGCAGCAGCAGGCGCTTTCGAATAACCCCGCTGATAAATATGACACGCTCAAGTGGGCGTTGATTTGGCAGGCGGATGGGAGCATCGCTATTGATTTTGATTCCGATAGTTCTAGTTTTAAGCATCAACCGCCATGGCCGTTCCACCTTGTAGAAGCTGAAGATTTTTTTGAGGGAAGTTATAAACCAGGCGCGGACTACCCCGAGGGGAAAACATTGCTTGTTAATTCGCCCTACCCGAATTGGGGCGGCGAATATTTAGTTATTTTTGAACGCGGTGAACTTTACACCGACAACTATGGCCGCGGCGAATGGCCGCAAGTCCAAAAACGCTTTAAGGCCCGGCCTTTCACGGCTGTCAGTCTCCCTCCCAACGAAACCATCATTCTGAGGCCGGCCGCCGAAGAATCTCAGAACGAGATCCTTCGTCATCTTGCGAATACGCAAGCGACTCAGGATGACAGAGGCACGACTCAGGATAACAAGGTTTTAAAGGGTATGTCGCCGGAATGGAAAGCGATCCGGTCGTATGAAGAGGCGTTGAATGCGCTTAGAAACTCAGATGGTTTTTTTACAGCGCCGCTCGGAGGCTATTGGTACTACCCCGGCGGCAAAGAAAAAATTGCGATAGTCGGTGAAGAACCGCTCAGCAAAATACCCTTTTTGAGATTCATCCTTAACACCGCTTCAGGCCAAGACCGTTACTTTTTTGCCATGACCTTCTACCAAGACGGACGCCGGAAATTGGAGGTGATGGACGATACCAGCCCCGGCGGGGTGGGCGGTGAGCCCGTTGTGGATTTGACCGAATGGCTGGATGATTTTGAAATGCCTGCGGCGCCGGTTGATTTTGCCGAATTCCGGATACGTTTAAACGCGGCCATCCCGCACTCGCTGCTTGAAACCATCCAGTTCGCCGGGGTGCAAATCGGCCAGAGTACGCCGCTTGTCAATGAACGCAGATTTAACACCTCCGCTGGACCCACCCCGCTAGTTCAACTCAATCACCGGGTGCTTTTTACGGTGGGAAAAGCAGCGGGCAAGAGTGCGGGCGTTCAGACACCCACAGCGCCAACGACTTCCCCCACCTATCCTCCCCCGAAGAACACGGGGGAGGGAATGACCGGGACAGCCCCCGCGATTCTCACGAGTTCCGGCATTTCTTTAGGTGAATTTTTTAAGAATCCGCCCAAGGTGGATGAAAAACTGGCGGAAGAGATAAAGCGCCTTTTCGCGGGAACGGAACTTGAAATAAAAATAGGTCCGGACGATTTTCTTGAGCGCAGCCGGTTTGTAAAAGGCGAAGCCGCGAGGCGGGCCTTTGACAGGAAGTTAAGTCTCTTTCAGCGGAAATACGGCCGCGGCAACAAGGTTTTTCGCGCCAGAATTCCGCTGAGTCCGAGGTATCTTCTGACCATGGGATTTATGCCTAGCGCTGTAAATGGTGTTTTTTTTACGGTATCCACAGGAGGATTTTGGGATTTTGATGAGAAAGATAAAGGAATCCAGTTTCAAACCTATTTTTCTGGGGCCGGAACCTCCGGTTATATGATCGATATTCTGGATGAAAAACGGAACAAGGATACTTTTTACGGACAAATGCCGAATTTGAAGGATGTGCGGCTTACGCCTGAAAATGCGGAAGAAAAATCACCGCGTGTCTTGACGCTGAGTCTTAAAAGTATGGATCAAAATACATTCAACAAATTTTCGAAACTGGTCAATGAAGATGAGGATTATTTCACCGGTAAGAATTATCCGGTGGAGTTTGGTCCGGCGGGTCTAAAAATTTCAGGCAAGGATTTTATTTTGGATGTGCGCATCGAATCCTCTGCGTTTCAGCAGGGCCGAACGTTTGAACAATGGATGGGCGGCGGCAAAGATACGCTGACCAAAGAAGAGGCCGTCCAGCGTTTGATCGCGCTTGAGCGGCAGATGGGGCTTGTCTTTCCGGAAGATTTTATCCGCTGGCTTACGAAACGGTTGAACCGTCCTGACGCGGCCGTGCGTTTTAACAATGCGGGCATGAATGCTGAAAAATTGAGCCGGCTGACCGATTTTATTTCTGCGGCTCTGCGTTTGGAGCGGGAAGATGTGGCGCGGAGTGAAGTGAGGGGGGAGAGTTGGAAAGGAAAAAGGTGGAAGGTGGAAGGTCGAAGGTGGAAGGAAAGAAAAAGTCAAAAGGCATCCGCCCAAAAGATGGTGGATTCGTCCTCTGGCGGAGAAGTCGCGCAAGAAAATGAAACAAATAAAAGAACAGCAGATTGGCTCGGTTTTGTAGCAGGTTTTAATGCTTTTCCCTTTTTCCTTTTTCCTTCCACCTTCCACCTTCCACCTTCGACCTTTTCTTCCTCTCGCTCCGAAGTCCGTTCTCCCGTCACAGTTCCGTCCAACTACCTCGCTCAGGAACCCGAAAAAGTCATCGGCTATTGGCACGTGCGTTACGAAGACAAAAATGCGCCGAAAGCAGAAACCGTCAAGGATGTGCGCAACTGGACGCGCTTCTTTTTTTCGAGAAGAGAGAATCAGGGACTGTCCCCGCTTCCTTCAGGGACTGTCCCTGCTGAAAGTATTTACACATTATCGATTATCAATGATTTCTTTGACCATCAAAATCCGTGGTCGGTTGTTGAAATCCGCCGTTCGGCTAAAGACGGTTTTGATCCGGATAATGTCGATGGGGGCGAGGTCATCGCTGAAGCTGAGTTTAAAGGACTTGTTTTTGAAAAGCTGGCTCTCGAGCAAAACCCGCTGCTGCTGCTCGTGCCTTCAACGCAGGCGCTGACCGCAGTCTTAAAGAAAGGCAGAATTTTACCGGAGAATTTTGAGGGCACGGAATGGCAAGGCGATCTGGCCGGCGTCTATTGGCTCGAGAATGACACGGAAGACGATAGCGGCCGGCCGCTGCTTTCAAAGCCGGTCTTGCCCGTGAAGTTTGTATTTGAACAGGGCGCAAGCGCTGCTTCTTCCGACGATGGCCGCCCGCCGCAGGAGCCTTCCGGCGGATTCCTTTCTGCTACTACGCCCGCACTTCTTGAGGCGGACTTTGCCGATCTCCCCCCGCGTTTGAAATTTGCCGTGATCCGGGAAATTTTGCTGCGCGATACGGGCTTTGAAAAAAGCCGCAGCACTGCGGGACTCATTCAAAAAGAAGGCCGTGCCGGCACGGTCGTCAAAGAGGCGCTTGCCTTTGGCAGTGAAGTACCGGAGGGTGAAGAACGCTGGCTTTTGGCTAAGATTGATAACGGCAGAGACGATGGAATACAGAGGAGACATGACAGCATGGATTTGGCTAAAGCCGATGCCCTGTGGTTTACAGAAAAAAACGGGATCAAAGGTCTTTTGATCCGTTCGTCCACAAACGGGATCAATTTCGATTTTCATTATATTCCTTCGCGCGGCCCTATCGAAATGACCAAATTCACGGATGCGAACCGTAGTCTAGAGAAGATTGCCCTGGCGTATAAACTCGAGCCTGTGCCTATTGAAAACTATCTGGCGGATGCCTTGCGTACGGAACAGGCTTTAAAATTTTGGAATAAACTTAAGGAAGAGTTAATGAACAGCCGTATGGGCCAGCAAATGCGCTGGGCGCCGGCGAAGTCAGCAGCGTCTGTGGTATGGGACTTTTTTAGACTGCGTGTTTCCGATGCGGCGAGTGAAGTCTCAGAGAAATATTCTGTAATGCTCGATAACGTGATTCAATTTACCACGCTGGGGTTCCCGGGACTTGATTTAAAAGTCCGCTCAACGGCGGAACCGGGGCTGGCGATTGATGAGAAGGACGCGCGGCGCGGCGTGCTTGCCGTGCATGTGCATGCAGGCGAAATTTTAGATTTCAAATTTGATTATCCGCAGCAAGAGGGCGCTCCGCTGAACCTTACCGTGGTGATGGATCCTTCCGTTGAACAGGCCTATCGCGCGGTGATTGTGGAAACTCTGGCGAGTACCGTGGACGTTATTCAGCCCTTGAAATCGCGTATTGCGAACGATACTGGCGGCATTACTTTTAGCGCGACGGATGGAAGCACGGTCAAACTGGTTTTTGGAGTTTTTCCCTCTCCCCTTGGGGGAGAGGGCCAGGGTGAGGGGGAAATCGCGGCAGGGACAGGTCCAAGCAAAGTGGACGTGGACCTGTCCCTGCGGGCCCAAGGTGCGCTGATGAGCGAAGGAATGAACGAGACGGATGACCCGCGGATTGCGGAACTTCAAAAACTGCGGCAGGAAACTCTGGAGTTGACCCGTCAGCTTCGTGAAGTGGATGACAAACCCGAATCTTGGGAGCCGCGGGCCAGAACCCGTGACAATCTTGCCGAACGGCTTGAAAATATTCTGAAGAAGATTGTTTCTATGATCCCTGTGGAACCGTTTGAGCCGGTCATGAGCCCGGGGCTTTTACGCGAAGGTGATCTTTACCGCATTCAGCCGGTTTTCAACGACCCGGCCAATGAAGACTTTGAGTATGACGACAATTTTATTGCGGCTGCTTTTGGCCAGGAAACTGCCGATGGCGTAGTGGCGTCTCATCCTTTCTCAATTCCTCTCGGGAGCCGAGGCAATCTAGGGCCGCGGCAGGACGAACTGCGCGAAACGGTTTTTTGGCGTATTGCCTGGGACCGTATTCTTGAAGATTTGAGTTTGGGAGTTTCCTTTAATGCCCCGCCTGCAGAACCGCGTCCCGGTCCGGGGTGGGACGGGAAAGAAAAACGGTTTGCGCCCAGAAGACAGGCCAAAAAGCTTGAGCGTGAAATCGCACGCAGGGAAGAATTGAAAACCCTTTCGCGGCGGTATTTGATTGCGGTCAGAGATGATGAGGCGGTTGATTCCGATGCCGGGCCCTTGATGCGTCAGACGGCCCACCAGATTGCTATTCTCGTGTCGGACCGTTATGACGGCAGCCGCTACGGCTCGCTGGGCGGGATGGCCGATTGGGTGCGCATTCAAGATGTCTCCGAAATACGGCCCGGGGATATTCTTAAAATCGAGGGCAAGAGCATCGTGCCCGGCGCTAGACGCGGCGGCGAGGTTGAAACCACAAGCTACAGCATTGCCGAACAACTTGAAGCGGAAAAAATCGTTTCCTACGATTTTCTGATCGGGAAACGCCGGGATGATTTCAAGAACCCGGAACTTACGATCAGTGCCTATCGCTTTACAGGTGATGCTGCGTCTGTAGTGGCAATTCATGAATTGCCACTACAGAACGTGGATTTAGGAACTGTCCCCCTCCCAACCTCCCCCGGAGAGCACGGGGGAGGAGAAGTTGTAGACACGGCAGGGACAGGTCCAAGCAAAGTGGGCGTGGGCATGCTGACTCAAAGACGACACACGGTTGTTCGGGACGAAGATCCCAACGCCTTAGTTGCCCAAATTATGAATGCGGGTTTTGTGCCCAACCAAAACCCCAGGCATCCGATGAAAAAGGCTTTTTATTATCCCGAAAGACAAAGTTCCTTTATACGCCTTGTGCCGATTTATGAGGAAGAGGGTGATGAAAAATTTAACATGCGTTTTGATATCCAGGACAACGTTCCGGGTCTCGATCAGGACGAGGTTCTGAGTATCGATAAAGATTTTCTGCTGGAGAATTTACTGCGTCAGGTAAAAAAAGCGGGTGATACGATTTATATGCTTGTAAAGAGTATGCCCGAAGACATCGCGGGCCCAGTGAACCGTTGGAATAAACTGTGGCAGAACCAGCTTGTTTTGGCAAGCGGTGAAATCATTCGCTGGCAGGTCGTAACGGCGGATGAAGCA
>JAHFHF010000028.1:30328-35094 GCA_023247055.1 Candidatus Omnitrophota bacterium | reverse complement strand
GAGTGGGTTATCCACATATCCACAGAGTTCACAAAGAGAAAGAAAAAAAGAAGCAAAAAAAGAAAGAGAAAGCACGACGACTACTTCTTAACAAAACGTCCACTGAATTGGGGAAGGTCATACAAGCATCTTATCCATTATGGAGTGTTTTTAATTTCGGAGAAGTAAAAGTGGCAAAGGCGGAAAAAGAAAAACAGGAACTTCATCTTGAAGCTCTCATGCGGGAAGTGAGTCTTGATGTCTATCGGACCTTTCTTGATGCTGAGCTTGCTGATAAAAGGGTGCTTTTACAAAAGAAAACAATTGATGAAGCCAATGAACTTTTAAGGCGTATCACGATCAGTTATGAAGAGGGGCAAATCCCTTTTTTTGTTTTCTTGGAAAATATCAAAACGATTAAAGAAACCCGTCTTGCTTATTTGAATGCCCTTAAAAGTTACCGAGAAAAAGTTGCCGAACTTGAGCGGGTCATTCAAGCGACCCCAGTTCCCGGAGGAGAAGAATGAAGCGAATAGGGTTAACGTTTTTTGTCCTAAGTTTTTCATTGATGACTTGGGGATGCTCCAAAAGTGAATATCCGAAAGAGGAACAGCGTGAGGAGGGAATGATTCACCTCAAGGAGGAATCTCAAAAAATGATAGGTCTTGAGATTTCGGCAGTAAAAAAACAGCCGCTTGTTTCTTATATTGAAGTGTCGGGTGAAATTGCGCAGGAAACGGAAAATGCAATTCATGTCACCACTCCGAACACCGGTACTTTGCAAATAATGAATGTGAGTTTAGGGCAATGGGTTGAAAAGGATGCTTCTCTCTGTGTCATTCGGACCCGCGAAGGTAAGGAGATTGAAGTCAAATCTCCCCATCATGGAATTGTGCTCGCCCAATATTTGAAGGAAGGAGATTCGGTTGATCCGATAAGTTCGATATTGACCATAGCGGACACTGATGTTTTACGAGCAAGCTTCAACGTTTATGAAAAAGACCTTGGAAAAGTTCAAATGGGACAAAAGGTCATTATCAAAACTGTGGCTTACCCAGATAAAGATTTTGTGGGGGAAATTGTTTTTATTTCGCCGCAGGTGGACTCAAATACTCGCACCATCAAAATTCGAGTGAATATCAGTAATGAGAATAATCTACTCAAATTCGGAATGTTTGTAACGGGAAAAATTGTTAGCCCTTTAGCAGGCGAGGGGCTTGTCATCCCTGAAGAAGCCATTCAGGAAATGGATGGGCAAACAACGGTTTTCATTCCCTTGGAAAAAAAAGATGAGTTTTTGAGAAAACCGGTAAAGATCGGCCAGAAAACGGAGGGGCAGGTTGAAGTACTTGAGGGTCTGAAGGAAGACGAAAGGGTTGTTGGAAAAGGGAGTTTTTATCTAAAATCAGAACTCCTCAAAGGGGAATTGGAAGAAGAAGAAAATGATTGAAAAGATTATTGAATTCTCTATGAGGCAAAGATTATTGGTTGTGATTCTCAGTGTTATTTTAATGGGCATTGGCATCTGGTCTGCTTTTCATTTGCCGATTGATGCCGTGCCGGATATTACCAATAATCAGGTTCAAATCAATACTGCGGCTATCGCTCTTGCCCCTGCTGAAATTGAAAAGCTTATTACCTACCCGATTGAAGTCGCCATGAATGGTCTTCCAGATGTCTTTGAGGTTCGCTCTCTTTCGCGTTACGGGTTATCTCAAGTCACTGTTGTGTTTAAAGATCATGTGAATATTTACTTTGCGCGGCAACTGGTTCTTGAAAAACTGCAGCAAGCTAAAGATGAAATTCCAGCCGGGCTGGGAACTCCTACCATGGGGCCCATCGCAACAGGGCTTGGTGAAATTTATCTTTATACAGTGGAGAGTGAGAACCATGACCCCATGGAGCTTCGGACGATTCAGGATTGGATTATTAAACCTCAACTCAGAACAACTCCAGGCGTGACCGAGATCAATTCCGTGGGCGGATATGTGAAGCAATTTCAGGTGCTGCCGGATCCTAACAGGCTGCTGGCGCATGAAATTAGTCTTCGCGAGCTTTTTGAGACATTGGCTCAGAACAATGCTAATGCAGGAGGCTCCTACATTGAGCATCACGAAGAACAATATCTTGTCCGTGGTGTGGGTTTGGTACAAAACCTCGAAGATATTCAAAATATTGTAGTAGGAACAAAAGCGCATGTGCCTGTTTATGTCCGGGACGTTGCTGAAGTTAAAATTGGGCCTGAGATCAGGACGGGAGCGGCAACACAAGACGGAAGAGAAGTTGTCCTTGGCACGGCGATCATGCTTATTGGTGAAAACAGCCGAGTTGTTTCTACAAAAGTGCGAGAGAGATTAAATGAGATTCAAAAAACACTTCCGAAAGGAGTGCATATTAAAAGCGTTTACGACAGAACAGTTCTCGTTAACAATACCATCCACACGGTTAAAACGAATCTTTTTGAAGGAGGTATTCTCGTCATCGCGGTTTTATTGATTTTTCTTGGAAACCTCAGAGCGGGCCTGATTGTAGCCTCTGCAATTCCTCTTTCGATGCTTTTCGCAATGACCGGAATGATGGCCACCAAAACTTCTGGAAATCTTATGAGCCTTGGGGCGATTGACTTCGGCCTAATCGTGGATGGGGCGGTAGTTATGGTCGAAAACATTGTCCGTTCACTCTCAGAGCGAAAAAAATTGCACGAAGGGCCAATTACTTCCGAAATCTATTTTACAGAAATTCTCACGGCGGCCAGGCAAGTCGCTCGCCCTGTCGTTTTCGCTGTTTCCATTATTACGATTGTTTACCTTCCCATTTTGACTCTGCAAGGTATAGAAGGAAAAATGTTTCGCCCGATGGCTTTAACTGTTGTAATGGCGCTTGTCGGCTCACTACTTTTAACGCTAACCCTTATCCCTGTGCTTTGTTCTTTCTTCCTGGACAGGCGTGTTGAAGAAAAAGAGAACAAGCTGCTTCATTGGATCAATATGAGTTATTCATTGGCGCTGGATTGGGCAATGAATCATAAAAAAAAAGTTGTTACGATTGCCATTACAACGGTTCTTGTAAGCCTGGCGCTTTTTCCTTTTCTCGGGTCTGAATTCATTCCGCGCCTCGATGAGGAGGCCCTTGCGATTGAAGTGAGAAAGCCAATTTCGATTTCATTAACTGAATCCGTAAAACTCGCGCAAATATTGGAAAAAACGCTCTTGAATTTTCCTGAAGTTTTGACTGTTTTTTCACGTATCGGTACAGCAGAGATTGCAACAGACCCCATGGGATATGACCGCTCTGATGTTTATATCATGCTGAAGAAAAAGGCCAAGAACAGAGAAAAACTTATCGAAAGAATGGAACAAGCCCTTTCAGTGATACCGGGGAATGTCTTTGGTTTTTCTCAGCCCATTGAACTCCGTGTGAATGAGTTAATTGCTGGAACACGGTCTGATATTGCGATCAAACTTTTTGGTGAAGACCTGGAGATCTTAAAAGAAAAGGCCAATGAAATTCAGCGCATTGTCGCGTTGGTTAAAGGCGCTCATGATCCGAGGGCAGAGCAAATCCTTGGCCTGCCCATTCTTCAAGTTGAGATAGACCGTGCAAAAATAGCCCAATACGGAATTAATGTAACAGATGTCCTGAATATGATTGAGATGGCCGTGGGGGGAAAGTCAGCCGGTGAAGTCTTTGAAGGGGTGAAGCATTTCGATCTTGTTTTGCGATATCCGGAGCAGTATCGAAATAGCGCGGAAGCGATCGGGAATCTTCTTGTTTCAAGCCCCAAGGGAGAAATGATACCCTTGGCGCAACTGACAAAGAAAATATCGGTTGAAGCAGGTTATTCTCAAATAAGTCACGAACAGGCAAGACGCAGGCTCGTGATTGAGGTCAACGTGCGGGGTAGGGATATTGGTAGTTTTGTAGCGGACGCTCAAAAGGCAGTTGAAAAAAAAGTGAAGCTGCCTCCCGGTTACTCGATTGAGTGGGGTGGTCAATTCCAAAATCTTGAAGAAGCCCGGATGTGGCTGATGATTGTTGTTCCAGCTTCATTGTTGCTCATTTTCATGCTTCTTTTTAGCACTTTCAATTCAATCAAGCAGGCGTTCATTGTCTTTACAGGAATTCCTTTGGCAATTACGGGAGGCGTTTTCGCTCTTTTTCTCCGGCAGATTCATTTCAGTATCTCCGCGGGAGTAGGGTTTATTGCTCTCTTTGGCGTAGCGATGCTCAACGGGGTTGTCATGGTCTCCTATATCAATCAACTTCGAACAGAGGGAATGGAAGTTGAAGAGGCGGTGGTAAAAGGAGCTCGTATTCGTTTAAGGCCAGTGCTTATAACTGCTCTAGTGGCGAGTCTGGGTTTTATTCCCATGGCCTTAGGGCATGGAACCGGTGCAGAGGTTCAACAACCGCTTGCAACGGTCGTGATCGGCGGCCTGATTTCGTCTACAATGCTCACCCTGCTTGTTTTACCAGTTTTATATTTGGGGCTTGAAAAAAAGAGCTCTGAAAAAAGATAAATTTATGGCCATGCTAAAAATAGGGAGAAATTAGTATGATAAATAATGACAATGAAGGTTTGCGGAATGTGATTCGGCTCGTGGCGATTCTGAATCTGGCCTATTTCGTTGTCGAATTTACTGTGGCCCGGACTATCGGATCGGTATCGTTATTCGCAGACTGAGTTGTGTTCATCTAACACTGATCTAACATCAGTAGCCAAATTCTGTCCCCGCTACCTAGCGAACCTTTACGCTTGGCTTCACAGTTGCTAGCGTCAAGAAGCC
>JAHFHF010000028.1:0-30318 GCA_023247055.1 Candidatus Omnitrophota bacterium | reverse complement strand
AGCCTAGAAATGTCATTGACCGCGAATCCTTCATGAGGGAGATCAAGCAACTTAAGGTCGAAATTAATCGCCTTGACCGTTTCTTTAGGGAGCATGCAATCGTTACTCTCAATCGAGAACTTCATGATGCTTTACAGGAGATGAAATCATATTATCAGCATCATAAGGAATCAGTTCAACGTGCAGAGAAAAACTTTGGACAGATTATGGAGGATATCATAAAGAAATTCCCGGCGCTTACGACGGCGCTCCCCCCTACGAATCCTTCAGTTCAAAGTAGAATCTCCAGGTGCAAAAGGCATTCGTGATTGAGTAAATTTGCTCAGTCATTGAGTAATATTGACAACGAGCTCAATTTAGAGTAATAATTTACACATGAAATCTCTTCAGTATAAACGCCCTCAAGTAGATAAAATCAAACAAGCTTTTTTGTCTACGAAGCCCCTCGTGCAGGTCATTATTGGCCCGCGCCAGGTTGGCAAAAGCACAGCCGCCGAGCAGGTAAGAAATCTTTTGGGATGGCCTGCGGTATTTGAATCTGCTGACTCGGCGCTTCCGCATGGGCCCGAGTGGGTTGAGAATCATTGGTTGCGCGCGAGAAAATTAGCAAAATCAAACCCCGTCCTTTTGATATTGGATGAAATTCAAAAGGTAAACGGGTGGAGCGAAGTGGTTAAGCGGCTATGGGATGAGGAAGTTCGAATCGGCGGAATGGTGCGCCTGCTTATTTTGGGATCTTCGGCTTTGCTAGTGCAACAGGGACTCACGGAGAGTCTGGCGGGGCGTTTCTTTCTGCACCGATTTAATCACTGGTCTTTTGCAGAATGTCAAAAAGCTTTTACTTGGAATCTTGAACAATGGCTTTATTTTGGAGGCTATCCTGGGGCGGCTGTGTTCGCGGGTGACGAAAGTATCTGGAAACGATATATCACGGACTCTTTAATTGAAACAGTCATTGCCCGCGATGTTCTTCAGCTTCAAACAGTCACTAAGCCGGCGCTGCTGCGGCAGCTGTTTGCTCTGTCGGCGACATACCCGGCTCAAATTTTTTCATATAACAAGATGTTGGGGCAATTAACGGACGCGGGGAATACAACGACGCTTGCTCATTATCTAGATTTATTGGAAACCGCCTTTCTGGCATCAGGGTTAGAAATATTTTCCAAAGGCCGGCCCCGTAAACGCGGCAGCAGTCCAAAATTAATTATTTGGAATAATGCTCTTATCAACGCAATTTCACACAAAACATTTCCCGAAACGCAGGCCGACAGTAGTTGGTGTGGAAGAATTGTTGAGAACGCAGTTGGCGCAAAGCTGCTGAATGAACTTCCCGGCACCGAGTGGAGTCTAAGTTATTGGCGCGATGGGGATGCGGAAATGGACTTTGTCTTGAGTCGCGGCGCTGCGACGTGGGGGATTGAGGTTAAAAGCGGCAGGAGCGGCAAGGTATCAGGCATTAATGAATTTAAGAAAAAATATCCAAAATCCAGGATTGTTCTGATTGGCCGCAGCGGCATTCCGCTTGAAGAGTTTTTCTTGCGGCCCGCCGAGGAGTGGTTCGACTAAAGTTGATGTCAGATTGCAGCAAAAGAATATTATTAGGCGGATCGGAGCGGTCATTGGGAAGTGTTGAAGTTATCTGTCCAACAGTCATCCTGCACGAGTTTTGGTATTAGTCTTATGAATCACACAGAATGAATGACCTTGAGGCGAGCGGCATATAAAGGTAAGATATGCGGCAGAAAATGATGCAGAGTTTAAGTTTTTTTGACAAGATGCTGTTGTAGCAAGACTTACAGTGAGGAGGGGTGAGTTAACCTCCACCTCCACATTTTCGGAGCAAACCGGATGATGACTATGACGTAGAGTGCTATCTCTATGTCGATGGTGAGTTAATCCGGGTCAAAGGCCCGAATGATAAAATGCCGTAGCTCAAAAGTAGGAGCTGCGGCATTTTTTTTGAATTCTCCAGCCCGGTACTACCGATACATGAGCGTAGACGGCGTCAAAGCCGCCACGCTCAGTACTGCCGCAGAAGCGGCGGTAAACTGTTATTAAAAAACGCTGAAGATACCCCTAAAAAAGCCGAAAAATTAATAATTCTTTCGTGGTTGACTTTTTACCACATGTGGTTTATTATTTACCACAGAAGGGGGGTGAGGATATGAGTTTTGGAGAAACGGTTAAAAACCTTCGCATTGCAAAAAAGGTAACGTTGCGTCAATTTTGCCAGGAGCATGGTTGCGATCCGAGCAACTGGAGTAAGATTGAGCGGGGCATCAACTTGCCGCCGAAAGACGAGGAGACATTAGTGGCATGGGCCAAGGCGCTTGGTCTCAAACCAAAGACCGAAATGTGGCAAAATTTCATGCTGGAAGCCGAAGTCTCCCGCGGCAATATTCCCCGGGAAGTGATGAGCGATCCAGAGCTGCTTGAAAAACTTCCGGCATTCTTCAAGATGGTACGAGGTCCGGAATTCGGCGGGCGTGAACTTAACAATCTTATAGACAAAATCCGTAAGGCGCGCACTCCTTCGGAGGAACCCGTGAAACAGCCTAAAATCCAAATTCCCAAAAAAGAGATCATCGAATTTTGCCGGCGCCATTATATCAGGAGGCTTGCGCTTTTCGGCTCAGTGCTCCGGGATGATTTCCGGCCTGCGAGTGACGTGGATGTTTTGGTGGAATTTGAGCCGGGGCATGTTCCTGGCTTGATGCGGATGGCCGGTATGGAGAAGCAATTGACCGATCTCTTAAAGCGCAAAGTCGACCTGCGAACTCCTGCCGAATTGAGCCCATACTTTCGTAACGAGGTTCTAAAAACTGCTGAGGTGCAATATGACGCCGCGGCATGATGATTCGGTCCGTCTGCGGCATATGCTTGATGCGGCGCAAAAGGCTGTGAAATATGCCCGCGGACATAAATGCCAGGACTTAGAGGACGACGAGCCTTTGGTTCTTTCTTTAACCCGCCTGCTGGAGATTCTTGGAGAGGCCGCGGGCAAAGTTTCCAAAGAAGGGCAGAAGGCCTGCCCCGGTATACCTTGGCCGCAAGTGGTGGGAATGAGAAACCGCCTCATCCACGCCTATTTTGATGTCGACGTGGATCAAATCTGGCAGACGATCGACGAAGATTTGCCTTTCCTGATTAAAGAATTAAAGAAAATCTTAAAAACCAAGTAGATGGTAAGTTAATCCAGGTAAAAGCCCCAATGATAAAATGCCGTAACTCAAAACCATGAGTTGTGGCATTTTTTTTGAATTCTCCCGCCCGGCACGGGCGCCCCTTAGCGACCGTTGTCATCGGAGGATTGATTTCTTCAACTTTAATAACCTTGATTGTTTTGTCTATATCTTTGGCTTGAGAGAAGGCAATTGAAGTTAGAGACAAACGAAGATTAATTTTTAATGCATTTGTAGAAAGCATCCTAATTCGATCAAAGGATAACTCCTGCTTAACGAGTCAGGGAAGGTTTTTTACCTCGAGTTGAGGCTGCTTGGTATAATGATATCAGCCGCGTGCTCATGAAGCACGGGTGCTGTATGGCGTTCTTCTCCGCCCTGTCTTTGACCGCAAGGCTGCGAAGTGAAGAATAAGAATAATTTCTTCAAAGCTGCGCTGATAAAGATGTAACGAGGCAGAACTACATTTCATCATGAGTAAAAAAAATTATTACGAAGTTTTAGGGGTTTCAGAAAACTCCACGCAGGACGAGATTAAAAAAGCCTACCGCAAGCTGGCCGTCCAATTTCATCCGGATAAAAATCCCTCCAACAAAAAAGAAGCCGAAGCGCGTTTCAAGGAAATTTCCGAAGCGTATTACGTTTTGAGCGACTCCACCCGCCGCAGCCAATATGATCAGACCCGCAAGTACGGCGGCTCTTCGGCGAACTTTGCCAATGCCCAAGGGTTTGATTTTGACGAGTTCCTCAACCTGTTCGGAGGCGGGGGAAGCCGGCGGCGCGGCCCCTCTTCAACAAGTTCAGCCGGACGTTACGACAATTTCCAGGACATCTTGGGCGGTTTTTTTAACCGCTCAGGCGGGTATGCGCGCGAGTCTTATACGCCCGAGGCCGACGCAAGCGGCCATTTTCAAGAGACGGCTCCGGCCGCCGACGTTCTGGTCAATCTCAAGCTTAGCCGCGAAAAAGCCGAAAAAGGCGGTAAGGTCTCGTTTCGGACTCCGGCCGGGAAAATGCTTTCCGTACAGATTCCCCCTAAAACCAAAGCTGGGCAAAAACTTCGGCTGACCCGGCAAGGACGCCTGTGCCCTACATGCCATCACGAAGGGGACATTCTTTTAACGGTAAAGGTCATGGATGAGTAAGCCTCTCAAAAAAAAGCCCGCTAAACAAATCGCCACGTTTAAACGAGTCAAGTTTCACTCTTCAAATCCTAAGCTGGATGCCATGGTCGATGAAATGCTGAGCATTTCCGGCGGGCATCGCGATGACTCTTATTTGCGCGAGATGCTCATCACGGTCCTGAGAATCCGCGAGGATGACCTGGATACCGCCGATATCAAACTGATGACCACAACTCTGAAAGAGTTGTGGTATTCCTTCCGGGTTTTTCAACCCTACCGGCATGTGCGTAAAGTCGCTGTTTTTGGTTCTGCCCGCACTCCGTTGAATGATCCGGCTTATATTCAAGCCCGGCAATTTGCCCAAGAAATCGTCAAACACGGCTGGATGGTGATTACGGGCGCTTCGTCCGGCATTATGAACGCCGGCAATGAAGGGGCGGGGCGCGAACACAGTTTTGGCGTCAATATCCGCCTGCCTTTTGAGCAAGGGGCCAACACCATCATTGAAGGCGATGGCAAACTGATTAATTTCAAATATTTTTTTACGCGCAAACTCATGTTTGTTAGTGAGTCCGCCGCGACTTGCCTTTGTCCGGGCGGGTTTGGGACTCATGACGAAGGATTTGAAACGCTGACTTTGGTTCAGACGGGGAAGGCCACGCCGCGGCCGATTGTTTGCCTGGACCCGCCGGGAAGCACTTACTGGAAAGACTGGCGCAAGTTTATCGAAAAGCAGCTGGGCCAGGGAAAAATGATCGATCCTAATGATTTGGCGCTGGTGCATTTTACGCATGATGCCGTAGAAGCCGCGCAGGTGATTGCTCAATTTTATACGAACTATCACTCGCTGCGTTATATCCGGGACCTGCTTGTCATTCGCATTAAAAAACCGCTTTCCCGCACCGCCCTGGCCGCATTGAACCGTGAATTTGAAGATATCGTCGTGCGCGGTACGATCCGCCAGCAGCGCACGGCTTTTGAGGAAGAAAAAAATGAGCAGCATACGCACCATCTTGCGCGCTTATTTTTTTATTTTAACCGGCGCCATCATGTCCGCATTAAACAGCTGGTTGACCGGATTAACCTCGTTGGATGATTTGGGGCGGGTCGTTTTTTCTAACGAATCCAGATTCCTAACTGAACTGCGTTATGAACTGGATAAATTTGCGCTACAACTTACACTCCTTGCAGTCGCGTAAGTTGTGCGCTCATTTAATTTAGGGCGATTAGCTCAGTTGGTTAGAGCATCTGCTTTACACGCAGGGGGTCTCAGGTTCGAATCCTGAATCGCCCACCAATTGCACAGTTGTGAGTGATGAGTCATGAGAAAAGGCAATGGTTGTATTTTTTTAAAAGCCATTGCGCATTGCGATCATTGTTAGCCGTTCGGTTCATAGCGGGTTTTCGCCAAATTTAGCTTGTGCCTAGGTCAAAACACCGCTAAAATTTACGATCTTGTTTTTTATCCCACCGCTTTTATCTTAGCGCGGGCTCGTAGCTCAATTGGTTAGAGTACCGGACTGTCGATCCGGGTGTTGCGGGTTCAAGTCCCGTCGAGCCCGCCATTTTCATGACCACGGCCATTCGATCACAGGCGGGTAAAGCCTGTGATGTATTTCTGCGTTTCTCGCTGCAAAAAAATTTTCTGCGGTTCAGGCAAGTAATCGTTGCGAATTATTCAAAAAAAAATTATCATGGCATCTTAGATCAGCCGTGCGGCGCTTGAACTGCATTGGTTTGCCGTCACTTCAAATGCAGGAGGAGTTATGAAAATGAGTGAAGTCGAAAAATCAAAAGAGACAACCATCCGCGATTTTATGAAATTGCACTACCGCCATTTTAATGCAGCGGTCGTGGTCGACGCAGCGGAAGCCTGGATCAATCTACTCGAAAATAACGGCAAGATGTTTTTTACCATGGCCGGCGCGATGAGTACTGCCGAACTGGGGATTTCACTGGCCGAGATGATCCGCCAGGACAAGGTGCATGCTATCTGCACGACGGGCGCCAACATTGAAGAGGACATCTTCAATCTTGTGGCCCATAGCCACTACAAGCGCGTGCCGCATTACCGCTTTCTGTCCTCCCAGGAGGAGATTGAACTCCGCGACGAAGGGTTTAACCGCGTGACCGACACCTGTATTCCCGAAGAAGAAGCCATGCGCCGCATTGAGCATAAAATTCTCAAGCTGTGGCAAAAGGCCGACCGGGAAGGCCGGCGTATGTTCCACTATGAATATTTCTATGAGTTAATTCGCAGCGGAGCCTTGGACGACTGCATGGACACAGACCCCAAGAATTCTTGGCTCATTGCAGCCTGCGAGAAAAACCTGCCCGTTTTTACTCCGGGCATGGAAGACTCGACTTTAGGCAACATTTTTGTTTCAAACGTTATCAAGGGCAATCTAAAACGCTTTGATCTCATTAAAAGCGGCCTTGAACAGATGGACATGCTGATCCAATGGTACATGGCAACTTCACCGGCGCACCCGATCGGGTTTTTTCAGATCGGCGGAGGCATCGCAGGCGATTTCCCGATCTGCGTGGTGCCTCTGATCATTCAGGACCTGCGCAAAAAAGATTGCCGGCTCTGGAGTTATTTCTGCCAGATCAGCGATAGCACGACGTCGTATGGGTCTTACAGCGGCGCTGTGCCGAACGAAAAAATCACGTGGTTCAAAATCGACGTCGATACGCCGCGGTTTGTGATTGAGTCCGATGCGACCATTGTGGCGCCTTTAATCTTCAGCTACGTTCTTGCGGGCCGGAGTTGAGCACAGAAGTTTTTTGGCTTTTGCCGTTTGTTTTGCTTCTGGCCGCAATGGCCAGTCTGCCTTTTACCGTCAAGACCTGGTGGGAGAAAAATTATCCCATTCTTTCATTAGGACTTGCGCTGCCGGTGCTATTTCACTACCTTGTTCAACTCAAAAACCCCGCTCCCATTCTTCATACAGGCCTCGATTATTTAGGCTTCATGGCCCTGATTGGCGCTCTCTTTGTAATTTCGGGGGGCATCCACATCACGGTCAAAGGGGAGGCCACGCCCATGGTCAATTTGCTTTTTCTCCTGGCCGGGGGAATTTTGGCTAACTTTCTCGGCACGGCGGGCGCTTCCATGGTTTTGATTCGTCCTTGGATACGCATGAATAAATACCGCATAACAACTTTTCATACGGTTTTTTTTATTTTGATTGTCAGCAATGCCGGTGGCGCGTTGACGCCGCTGGGAGATCCCCCGCTTTTTCTGGGCTATTTGAAGGGCGTGCCTTTTTTTTGGGTGATCCAAAAAGTGTGGCCCATTTGGACGATGGCGATGGGCCTGCTGTTAGGGTTTTTTTACATTGTAGACACGCTGAATTTTAAAAGAGCGCCCCTTGAAATTCGTCAGAAGGAAACCCGGCACGAAGAATGGAAATTTCAAGGCCTGCACAATCTTTTATTCCTCGGGGTGGTGATCGCAGCGGTTTTCGTCCAAGCGCCGCCTTTTTTGCGAGAAGCCCTGATGCTGGGCGCGGCAGCGCTTTCTTACAAAACAACGTCCCGTGCGATTCACGCGAGCAACGATTTTGATTTCAGCCCGATCAAAGAAGTTGCAATTCTTTTTGCAAGTATTTTTGTCACCATGCTGCCGGCGCTGGAGTGGACCGCCGGGCACGCGGTGGCGCACGGCATCCGCAGCTCAGGACAATTTTATTGGGCCTGTGGTATTTTATCGAGCATTCTGGATAATGCGCCGACGTATATGAATTTTTTAAGCGCGGCGGCAGGTTTGTCCGGGGATCCGTCCGCGCACGGATTGCTCTTATCCAAGGAACACACTCTCGCGCTTGTGGCCAGTCATCCTCAAATCATCAAAGCGATTAGCGTCAGTTCGGTCTTTTTCGGCGCGCTGACTTACATTGGAAACGGGCCCAACCTTCTGGTTAAGGCCATTGCGGAGCGGTCGAAAGTCCCCACGCCAAGTTTTTCGGGTTATTTTTTCAGCTACAGCCTGCCCGTCCTGATGCCGGTTTTGGTCCTGATTTGGTTCTTTTTTTTTCGCGCATAATCGCCGGTTTTCCGGATCTCGGCTCGAACTGCTGAGAAGGGCCGGGGTCCTGGTTTCAGCGGAAGCGGAAAGTGCCGATAATTCAATACGGTTTATTCATGGCGCGCTCTCAAAATTTTAAGGAGTGACTATGGCTGCAGGGAAAATTTTGATCATTGAAGATAATAAAGATCTTTTGAAGCTTTTGGCGCAGCTTATCCGCGACCAGGGCTATGAAGTTTCAACGGCTGTGGACGGGCAGGAAGGTCTTGAGAAGGTCCAAACTGAAGAACCTGATCTTGTGATTGCCGACCTGGCCATTCCCAAAATGACGGGGAATGTGGTGGTGCGCATTTTAAAACAAAGCCCCCGTTTCGTACGCCTGCCGATTATTATGCTGAGCGCGTTTGTCAGCCCGGACATGCAGTTTAACGTCGAAGTGCCTGCCGATTGTTACATGTCGAAACCGTTCAACGAAGAAGCCCTGCTGCATAAAATCGAAGAACTCATTGCGAAAAGCGGCCGTGAGAAAGCCGTGGTCTGATTTTTTGGCATGAAAACCGCCATTGTTACTGGCGCGAGTTCCGGCATTGGCCGCGCGCTTGCCGTGCGGCTGGCTGAAGAAGGCTTTCGTCTGGCTGTGATGGCGCGCCGCACAGCGCTTCTTCTGGAACTGCAAAAAACCTTGGCCGTTCCCGTGACCGTCGCGGCATCCGATTTGTCCAATCCCGCGCAGGCCCTTAAAGATTTTCAATCGTTGTGGGACAGCCTGGGAGATGTGGATCTGGTCATTTTGAATGCCGGCGTCAGCCTGCCATGCCGTGATTTTTCCTGGGAAAATGATCGCGCGATGATTAATGTCAATGCTGCCGCGTTTACCGCCCTGGCCCAAGAAACCGTGACGCGTTTTTTGCGGCAGGGACAGGGGCATCTGGCCGGCATTTCCTCGATTGCCGGAACTCGGGGCAGCGGCAAGGCGCCGGTTTACGGAGCCACCAAGGCTTTTGTCTCAAACTACCTTCAAGGTTTGCGCCAACAAGTGCGGGCACTGTGTCCCGCGATTTGCATCACGGATGTCCGGCCAGGCTTCGTGGATACGGTCATGATTCAGAGTACGCCGCGTAAGTTTTGGGTGGCTTCGCCTGAAAAAGCGGCTGCGCAGATTCTGGAGGCGATCCGGAGAAGGCGCAGGGCTGTTTATGTCACCCGGCGCTGGCAAGTGGTTGCTATTTTGTTTTTCTTGGTGCCCGAAGCTTTTTTGGAGTGGATCTATGCCCGTTTTCTCAAACCCGCCTGAATCCAAGACCGGCTTCCGGCCTTTTTTCTGGAGTTATTTTTTGCCCGGCGCCGGCCTGCTTTTACTGGCCTTTGTCACCACGGCGCTGGCCGCGGCCAACGATGTTTTGAGTCTGGGCGGCTTTCTGTGCTTTTTTACGCTGGGAGTCACGCTCATCATCGAAGGCATTAAAAAAATCCGGGCCCGCAAGCCGCCGTCCATCCCCGCGAAGCACCATGAGCCGCGCTAAGAAAAACTGGCGTTTAGGAATTGATTTGGGCGGCACGAAGATTGAAGGAGCGCTGCTTGATCCCGCCGGCCGCGTTGTTTGCCGCAAGCGAATGGCTACGCGCCAGCAGGGCGGCTATGAATCAATTCTCAAGCGCATCACGGGACTCTACCGTGCCTTGGCGCGGCATGCCGGACATGGCAGCCTGACTCTGGGAATCGGGACTCCCGGCGCGATTTCAAATGTCACCGGGCGGCTAAAAAATTCAAATACTCAGTGTCTGAATGGGAGATTTCTTAAAGAAGACCTGATGCGTTTGCTGGGGCGGCCGCTGCGGCTTGAAAATGATGCCAATTGTTTTGCTTTAGCCGAAGCCCGTTTAGGCGCGGGCCGCGGCAAACGGATGGTGTTTGGTGTGATTATGGGAACCGGCTGTGGCGGCGGACTTGTGCTGGATGGAACGGTGTGGACCGGGCCGCAGGCCATCGCCGGTGAATGGGGGCATATGGCCATTGATCCGCGCGGTCCCCGGTGCTACTGCGGCGCGCGGGGCTGCATTGAAACCCTGATTAGCGGAGGGGGGGTGGAAGCGCGTTATCAGGCCCTGCACAAATGCCGGCAGACCCTCCGGCAAATTGTAACCGCTTACCGTTCTGGAAATTTTCAGGCAGAAAAATTCATGAAGCAATTTTTCAAAGATTTTGGCCGGTCTTTGGCAAATTTGATCAACGTGCTTGATCCCGACATCGTCGTGCTGGGAGGCGGTGTGTCCAATATGGCAGAACTTTATGAACAGGGGCTTGCTCAAGTCCGCCGGCAGATTTTTTCCGATACCCTGCAGACACCGGTCGTGCGGCATCAGCTGGGTGATTCGGCCGGTGTTTTAGGCGCGGCCTTGATGGGGGTCTGACATTTATCACTTCTTAGCGTCTTGCTTAACGCAGGCAGGCTTTGAAAAGTTCCTGGATGACAGGGTTAGCCGAGGCGAGACCAAAATCGCAGCTGCTTTGGCCGGCGATATTTTCTTTGCGGGGATCAGCGCCATAGCGCAAAAGCAGGCGGACCATCTCGGGTTTTGCATTTTGGGCGGCGATCATAAGCGGAGTCATTTCAAACTCAGTGCGGATATTGGGATTTGCTTTATTTTTTAGCAGCAGTTCGGCGCCGCCGCGGTCGTTCTGCGTCACGGCAATGACCAGCGGCGAGATGCCTTCCGGCGTGCGCACGTCCGGGTTTGCGCCTTTCTGAATCAAACGATCCATCATTTCGCCCATGCCTTGTTTTACGGCCTGAAGCAGTTCGAGATCCAGTGCCGACAATGGGACGGCAGGCTTTTTAGGGGGAGCCGGGGCCAGTAATGCCGGCGCGGCTTCGGTTGAAACGGCCGCCGGAACGCTGGATTCCTGCGGTTTTTTCGGCATTTCAGGCGCTGCCTGCGGCGCAGGCAGCGGCGTTATTTTTTTTTGCGGCGGCTCAAGCAACACGATAATTTCATGCAGGTTTTTGCGCTTGGCGATTGTCAGCGCGGTTTCTCCGTCGTCATTTTTGATATTCCGGTCAGCGCCGTTCAAAAGCAGAAAACTGACCATTTCAGTGCGCGAACTGTTGGCCGCCAGCATGAGCGGTGTGACGCCGAAGGGTCCTTTTTGATTGATGTTTGCGCCCGCGGAAAGAAGTCGTGATACGGCTTCTTTGCTGTTTCCCAAAATGGCATGAGAGAGCGCGCTGATCCCGAGGGAGTCCGTCGAGTCCGGGCTGGCGCCATCGCGCAGGAGATAATCAACGTCTTTGACGTTGCCGGAAACCGCGGCTGCGCACAGGGGGTTGTTGATCTTGTCGAATGCGACGGCCATTTTTTCGAGGTGTTCCGACGAAAGTTCTAAAGAATCTTCACGCGGAATTTTACCCCAGATTTCCAGCGGCTCAGTTTCAGGCGGCTGCAGCGGTTTTTCAGATGCTGGAAGCCGGGAAGGGAAAAAAAGGGCAAAGCTTAAAATCAGTGATAGTCCAAATAAGAAATCGCCTCGTGTTTTGCGCATAATGGTTTATTATAGAAAACTTTATGGCGATATCCAACCTTAAACCACCCTTGGCCGGAATGAAGCCGCATCTTACGGAAGTCCACGGCCGGGCCTTGTCCGATGATTTTTTCTGGCTGCGTGAGCGCGCCGACGCCGAAGTCCTCGATTATCTTAAGCAGGAGAACGCCTATACAGAAGCGATTCTAAAGCCCCTCGAGCCCTTTCAGAAAAAACTTTTCCAGGAAATGCGCGGCCGGATCAAGGAAACCGACCTGTCTGTGCCCGTGCAGATCGGTTCTTTTTTTTATTATTCGCGCACGGAAAAAGACTGCCAATATCCCTTCTACGCCCGCAAAAAAGAAACTTTGGAAGCCCCCGAGGAGTTGTTGCTGGACCTGAACGCTTTGGCCCAAGGGCATGATTACCTGTCCCTGGGTTTAATGAAAGTCAGCCCGGACCACCGCTATCTTGCATACGCTCTCGACACGGAAGGATCGGAGGAATACGAAGTCTGGGTCAAAGACACCACGAACGGTCAATTATTGCCGGATTCGATTTGCAAAGTTTCGCGCAGTCTCGAATGGAGCGCTGACGGCCAGTATTTTTTCTATGTCGTACTGGATGACGCCAAGCGGCCCTACCGGCTTTACCGGCACGAATTGGGGACGCCGGCAGCTTCCGACGCGTTGATCTTTGAGGAGCCCGATGCGCTTTACAACATGGCGCTTAGAAAAACACGCGACCGGCGCTGCCTGATTCTCGAGATATCCAGTTCAACGACCGCTGAAAGCTGGGTGCTGGACGCGTGCGACCCGCTTGGGGAGTTTGAAATTTTTCATTCCCGTGAAAAGGGCTTGGAATATTATCTGGACCATCATCACGGCCGTTTTTTCATCCGGACCAATTACAAGGCTGTTAATTTCCGAGTCATGACCGCAGATGAATCGAATTGGAACAAGGAGGCATGGCGCGAATTCTTACCCTACCGGCCGGAAGTTAAAACCGAGCAAGTGGACTGCTTCGAAGATTATCTCGTGGTTGAAGAACGCGAGCGCGGCTTGGTGCGCATGCGCGTGGTTCATTTTGCAAGTGCTGAAGAACACCTGATAGGATTTCCCGAAACGGTCTATTCAGCCTGGAGCGGCCATAATCCAGAATTCCAACAAAAAGCTTTCCGCCTGCACTATACGTCGCTGGTGGCACCGCCTACGGTCTATGACTATCACCTGAAAGAACGGCGCCTGGAACTTCTCAAGCAGACGGAGGTTTTGGGCGGCTATGAAGCTTCTCTTTATGCGACCGAACGCCTTTATGCCCGGTCGCATGACGGGACCGAAGTCCCGGTTTCGCTGGTTTACCGGAGGGATGTACGGCGCGATGGCAAACAGCCGCTTTTACTTTACGGCTACGGGTCCTACGGCATCTGCATGGACCCGGAGTTTTCGCCCAACCGCTTAAGCCTGCTGGATCGCGGCGTTATTTTTGCCATTGCGCACATTCGCGGCGGCGGTGACTTGGGCCGGCCCTGGTATGAAGACGGAAAATTCCTCAAAAAAAAGAACACGTTTCTGGATTTTATTGCCTGTGCCGAGCACTTAGTGCGTGAAGGTTGGACATCCCCGGCGCAGCTTGCGATTGCCGGCGGTTCGGCCGGCGGTCTTTTAATGGGCGCCGTCACCAATATGCGGCCGGACCTTTTTCATGCGGTTGTCGCCAAAGTCCCGTTCGTAGACGTGATCAACACGATGCTTGATAAAACATTGCCGCTGACCGTGGGGGAGTTTGAAGAATGGGGCAATCCGGAAGATCCGCTCTATTTTGATTATATCCTCTCCTATTCGCCATATGATCATGTCCGGCCGCAGAGTTACCCCAATATGCTGATCACCGGCGGGTTGTATGATCCGCGTGTGCAGTATTGGGAACCTGCCAAGTGGACGGCACGGCTGCGGCGGGCGAATATTTCAGACAGCGTGATTTTATTGAAAATGAATATGGAGGCCGGGCATGGCGGGGCATCCGGCCGCTATGACTATCTGCGCGAGATTGCGCTGGAATATGCATTTTTACTTTGGCAATGGGGTTTAGCCGATTAGAGCGGATTTGAAACCCGCTATATTTATGAATTGCACTTATGACTTACGCTCCCTGCCGTGTAAGTCATGTGCTCATTGAGGAGGTGCTTTATGGAAAGAGTGGCTGTGCGTTCAACCGAAATTGCGATTGTGGGGTATGAAGCGTCGTCTAAAACGCTGGAAGTGGCTTTCCGCAATGGCAGTGTTTATCATTACGAACAAGTCCCGCCCGAGATGTTCCAGCAGTTTATCAAGGCCGATTCCATAGGTCTCTATTTTGCCGACAAGATTAAGACGGCCTTTCCCTATACAAAAATCCACTAAATCCGCACAGGGCGGGTTTAGAACCCGCCATTACGTACACGCCTACTTCATTGGCATCCGGTTTAGCACGCACCCCTAAAAATATAGTTCGACCTGCGTCTTGATCCTGGAGAGCAGAAGCCGCCTCCAACCCGACCCGGTATTGGCTCCGTAGTGGTCCGTGACCCGCCTGCCTTAGCTAGCGCAAGTTAAAAGATGTGTTATAGTTTAATCAGGTGCTATAAAAAGGCTTGATTCTGAACCGCTTTTAAAAGACGCCATGGGGGTATCGTGAACCCGTTTAAACCCGCTGACGAACTGCCAATTTACGATTTATTGACCCGCAATTTGCAAGATGTCCTGTGGTCGGTTGACCTCACGTTTCGGTTTACTTCCATGAGCCCGTCGATTTTGAAGCTGCGCGGCTATACCCAGCAGGAAACTCTCGGCCAGTCCGTACCCGATGTTCTGACGCCCTTGTCGCTGGCAACGGTGCTAAAAGCGTTGACGGAGCAGCTCGAGTTTGAGCGTCAGCCCAGCTGTGACAAAGGCCGGTTTTGGAAAGTCGATCTGGAGATAGCCTGCAAGGATGGGCGCACAATCTGGACCGAAACCAAGATGACTTTTTTGCGCAGCCCGGAAGGAAAACCCGCGGGCGTATTCGGCGTGACGCGCGAGGTTTCCGTCAGCCGCGAGGCCGAGAGCCGTATCCGGCTTGCGGAAGAAAAATACAAACAGATATTTGAAAATTCGGCCGTGGCCATCACCGTGACCGACGAGCAAGAACGTATTATTTCCTGGAATAAATACGCTGAAGATTTGCTCGGCATGGGCCGCGAGGATTTGTACATGCGCTCCGTACACCAACTCTATCCGGACGACGAATGGAAACGCATGCAGTCGCTTGAGATTCGTAAACAGGGCATGCTGCACCATTTTGAAACGCTGGTGCTGAAAAAGGACGGCTCACTGCTGGATGTCGATGTTTCGGTCACCGTGCTCAAGACCTCCGATGGCGGGAAGACCGGATCGATCGGGATTATCCAAAATATTGCTGAGCGCAAACAGGCCGAGCGACGGCTCCGGCTGGCGGAAGAGAAATACCGCAGCGTTTTTGAAAACTCTGCGACCGCCATTACGGTGACGGATGAGCAGGAGCGGGTGATTCAATGGAATAAACTTGCCGAAAAACTTTTTGGCTTCACGGCCGAAGAACTTTTCCTTAAACCCGTCCGAAGCCTTTACCCGGAAGAAGCCTGGAAGGCCATGCAGTCGATGAATATCCGCAGCAAAGGCATGGTGCGCCAGCACGAAACTCAGGCCATTCGCAAGGATGGAACGCTCATCGATATCGCGATTTCTGTCACGGTCTTGGCAACGCCGGATGGAGGCAAGACCGGTTCGATCGGGATTATTGAAGACATCACCGAGCGCAAAGAAGCCGAGCGCAAAATCCGCAACGCGGAAGAGCAGTACCGTACGATTTTTGAAAACTCGGCCGTGGCGATTACGGTAACGGATGAGGAAGAGCGTATTATTTCCTGGAACCATCTCGCGGAACAGCTGTTAGGTATGGGCCGCGAAGATCTGCATCGCCGTCCGGTCCGCAATCTCTATGCATCGGAAGAATGGCAGCGGCTGCAGTCCATGGATCTGCGAAAAAAAGGCATTACGCAGAACGTGGAGACGCAGATTATCCGCAAAGACGGCAACAAAATCGATATTGACCTGTGCATTACGGTGCTGCGGACGCCGGATGGCGGCAAGCGCGGTTCGATCGGAATTATCCGTGACATTACCGAGCGTAAAGAGGCCGAGCGCAAACTCCGCATTGCTGAAGAAAAATACCGTACGATTTTTGACAACTCGCCGGTCGCGATTACGATTGCCGACAAAGACGGCGTGATTGTTTCATGGAACAAATTCGCCGAAGAATTGCTCGGGCGTTCGCACGACGAACTTTTTGGAAAAACCACCGAATCCCTGTATCCGGCGGACGAACGGGGCAAAATCCATGCGCTGAATATCCGGCAAAGCGGGACGGCGCATTTTGAAACCAAAATTCTCAAAGGCGGCGGCGAATTGATGGACGTCAAAACCTCCGTCAGTGTTTTGACGGATACGGAAGGCCGTATCACGGGTTCCATCGGCATTATTCGCGATATCACGGAGCGCAACCGCATGATGGGCGAACTTAAAAAATCGCGCGAGCAGGCGGAATCGGCCAACCATTCGAAAAGCGATTTTTTGTCAAACATGAGCCATGAAATTCGCACACCCATGAACGGTATTTTAGGCATGCTGGACCTGCTGCTGGAAACGCCGCTCAACGGCGAACAGCATGAATACGCGACCTTCATCAAAAACTCGGCTGATTCGCTGCTGACGATCATTAACGATATTCTCGATTTTTCCAAAGTGGAAGCCGGCAAACTGACCCTGGAAAACATTCCCTTTGATCTTTGGACCTCCGTCGAGGACGTGGCCAGCATGCTGGCCGTGCGTGCGCAGGAAAAGGGAATCGAACTCTTGGTGCGATTTTCCCCGGATACACCGCGGCGTGTCCAAGGGGACCCCGGCCGCATCCGGCAAATTCTGATTAACTTAGCGGGTAACGCAATTAAATTCACGGCCAAAGGTTATGTGCTGATCAATGTGGAATCCTTACCCAAAGGTGGCGACTTGTGCGAATTTAAATTTTCCGTGGAAGACACGGGCATCGGTATTCCGCCGGAAAAAATTGACTATGTGTTCGAGAAATTCACTCAAGCCGATACCTCGACGACGCGCCGCTATGGCGGCACCGGGTTAGGTCTGGCCATCTGCAAACAGCTGGCTGCGCTAATGGGCGGAAAAATCGGAGCCACAAGCCGGGTGGGCCTTGGCTCGACTTTTTGGTTCACGACAACGTGTCCGCTTGACCGGCACGCTCCCAAGGCCATCCCGAAGGCGGAACTGCATGGGCTGAATGTGCTGATCGTCGATGACCATGAAATGAACCGCCGGATTCTGATTGAAGAATTGGCAGGCTGGGGAATTCAAGCTGAAGCCGTCACCTGTGCGGAAGATGCGCTCGCGCGCCTGCATAAGGCTCAGGCGGACGGCAAGCCGTATCAGATGGCCTTGCTGGATTATCAATTGCCGGAAATGGATGGCCTGACGCTGGCCAAGGCGGTCAAGGCCGATGCGGTCCTCAAAAAAACGGTTCTGATTATGCTGACTTCGATGGGCCAGCGCGGCGATGCCAAAAAAATGGAAGAAGCGGGTATGGCCGCCTACCTAGTGAAGCCGGTGCGGCAGGGGCATCTGTACGAGACGCTGTCGCTGGCGTGGGGCGCGCACAGCCGGAATATGCCGGTCCAGTTGATTACGCGCTACACGCTCAAAGAAAATCAGGTCCAGGAAAAACGTGAGGCCGAGGCCCCGGTGGTCATCTCAGCGCGCATCCTGCTCGCGGAAGATAATCTGGTCAACCAAAAAGTTGCGCGCAAAATGATTGAAAAACTGGGCTGTTCCGTGGATGTGGTGGCCAGCGGTCTTGAGGCCCTGAATAAAATCCGTCAAAACTCTTATGATTTGGTTTTTATGGATTGTCAAATGCCGGAGATGGATGGCTATGAAGCCGCGCGTGAAATTCGTAAATTACCGGGCGCGCCAGCACAGGTTCCCATTATTGCGCTGACCGCCAATGCCATGGATGGCGACCGCGAAAAATGCCTGGAGGCGGGGATGAATGATTATCTCTGCAAGCCGGTCAAAGCCGAAGATTTAGGCCGCAAGATCCGCCATTGGCGGCAGGAACAAGCGATTGCGATGGCTGGGACGACAAGCATCGCGCCTGTGGATTCCGCATCCGCAAATGCCCTCTGCATTGATCCGGCGCGTATTGCCGCGTTGAAAGTCTATGCGGACGAAAGCGATGTTAATTTTATCAATGAACTCTTTGAAACCTTTTTCAGTTCAACCGAAGACCGTTTAGCCAAAATTCAGGAAGCACTTGAGCAGGAGACGATTGCCAGCATCCACATCCACGCCCACACGATCAAGGGCAGCGGCCGTAATTTGGGTGCCCTCCGGCTGGCGCGCATGGCCGAAGAACTTGAAAAAGCGGGGCAGCACGGCCTCAAAGAAGAAGCTGTGCAGCTTTTGGGAGAACTTCGCATTGAACTGGACATGGTCCGGCAGGAATTTGAGAACAAATGGCGTCTGCGTAAAAGCGCCTGAGCCTAGAGACGGGCCAAGCGCGGCCGCATGAATCGGCTTTGTCCTTTTCTTTTGACAATCGGGTAAAGGCCGCTAGAATGCTGAATTCTATGCCTCCCATGTTGGTTTGCTGTCTTGATTTAGAAGGTGTTCTCATCCCTGAAATCTGGATTGAGGTCGCCCGACGCTTTAAGTCCGATGAACTCAAACTGACGACGCGCGATATCCCGGACTACGACCGCCTGATGAAATACCGTATCGGTATTCTTAAAAAGAAAAATATCCGCTTGAAAGACATTCAAAAAGTCATTGCAGGCATGAACCCTTTGCCCGGCGCCAAAGCCTTTTTAACGGCTTTACGTGCTCAGGCAACCGTCATTATTCTTTCCGATACTTTTTATGAGTTTGCCGGCCCGCTGATGAAAAAACTTGGCCAGCCCGTTCTATTCTGCAACTGGCTTAAGACCGGTCGCTCCGGATTTATTTCAGGTTATCAATTACGCCAGAAGGACGGCAAAACCAAGGCCGTCAAAGCCTTAAAATCCATTGGATTCCGGGTGCACGCGGCCGGAGATTCCTATAACGACCTGGGCATGCTGAAAGCAGCCGGACGCGGTATTTTGTTCAATCCGCCGCTCGCGATTAAAAATAAATTTAAACGTTTTCCCGCGGTCACGCAGTATGCGCAGCTTTTGCGCCTGCTCACCGCATCTCAATGACGAGAAACCTCAAGTTTCGAATCGCTAATAGTCCCAACACACGGGTGTTGGGGCAATGACGAGAAACCTCAAGTTTCGAGTCGCTAATAGTCCCAACACACGGGTGTTGGGGTCTCTCGAGGTGAATCCATGATTATCGTTCTTAAGCCCCGCGTCACAGATCAGCAGATCACCCACATTCTGGACAAACTCAAAGACCTCAAGCTAAAGCCCACGGTTTCGAAAGGGATCGAGCGCACCATTATCGGTGTGATCGGCGATGAGGCCAAACTGCGTCTGCAGCCGCTTGAAGCCTATGCGGGTGTTGAGAAGGTCATGGCGGTCCAGACACCGTATAAAATGGTGTCGCGCGAATTTCACAAAGACTCGTCGGTGATCAAGCTCGGCAAAGGCGTGGTCATCGGCGGCAAAAAAGTTGTCATCATGGCCGGCCCCTGTACCATCGAAACCCGCGAACGGTTATTGAAGCTTGCCAGGATCGCTAAGGGCGAGGGCGCTACAGTCCTGCGCGGCGGCGCTTTTAAACCCCGAACCTCACCCTATGATTTTCAGGGTTTGGGAGAAACAGGGTTGAAATATCTTGTGGAAGCCCGCCGCAAAACTGGGCTTTTATCGGTAACGGAAATGATGGACGTGCGCGACTTGCCCTTGTTTGAAAAATACGCCGATATCATCCAAATCGGCGCGCGCAACATGCAAAATTATAACTTGCTCAAAGAAGTGGGCCGCAGCCATAAACCGGTTTTGCTAAAACGCGGCATGGCCAATACGATTCAGGAATTTCTCATGGCTGCGGAGTATATTTATTCGCAGGGCAATCACTCGCTGATTCTCTGTGAACGCGGCATGCGTTCGTTTGAGAGTACGACCCGGTTCAGTCTAGACATCGGCGCCATTCCCGTGCTAAAGGCCAAGACTCATTTGCCGGTGGTCGTGGACCCGTCGCATCCGGCCGGGAATCGCACCTATGTCCCGGCGATTGCCAGGGCCGGTGTGGCGGCAGGAGCCGACGGCATTATCGTTGAAATTCACGACAAGCCTGAAGAAGCGGTCTGCGACGGCCCGCAGGCGCTTTTACCTGAGATGTTTGCCGAGTTGATGGTTGAAATGCGCGCCATTGCCCGTGCCATCGGCCGGGATATTTAGCCAATGCTTTTGCGGATATGAGATCATTGGGTTTGTTGTTGTCGCAGCGGGTTCCTAACCCGCCTTGAATGGCCTAAGTTTTCAAGGGCCGGTTTAGAACCGGCCCCTGCAAATTCGGCTGCGATCGGGACTTCATTTTTTTGATTTTTGTGCCGATCTTTTTCCATACGCTTTCGTTATTTCCGTTTAACCCCAAAGGGAGAGTTTCCATGAAAAAAGGACTGGCGGTTCTCGCAATTGCCCTATTCGGATTTTTTGCCGTTTGTAAAACAACTCTGGCTGCGCCGGTCGTTATTGCCGACGGTAAAAAAGTCAGCATGACTTTTACGTTATCTGCGGATGGCCAGGTCATCGACCGTACCTATGAGACAAAGCCCTTTGAGTTTGTACAGGGTACTGAGATGCTGCTGCCGAACTTGCAGAAGAACCTAATGGGCCTGAAAAGCGGTGATGCCAAAGAAATTACGCTTAAAGCCGAAGAGGCTTTTGGCATCCCCAATCCTCAGGCGGTTCTGGATATGCCGCGTGAGAAGTTTCCTGCCGATCAAGAAATCAAGGCCGGTATGATGTTCAACGCCCAAGGGCCCAATGGACCGCTGCATGGACGGGTCCTTGAAGTGGGTGAAAAAACCGTTAAGCTGGACTTTAATCATCCGCTGGCCGGAAAAACAGTGCAGTTTAATGTTCAAATTGTCAGCGTTGCTTAATTTTAAAATCACCTCTAAAACCAGCGCCGCTTTTGCGGCGCTGGTTTTTTCTTTGTCCCTTTCTGCAGCATCCTAGGCCGTGTCGATGGCTTTCCTTGTGAATCCTGCTCGGTAGAGGTAAAATAACATGCTTATTCATTTTGGGACAGAGCAGGTCATCCCCGAATGTTCGCCATTGACGCGACGACGAATCTCGCCGCGCTGTTTGGCGGACTTTGGTCAGGAATCTAAAAACTTTGGAAATTATGCCGGAACCTCTGAAACTGAAAAGTCCTGCGGATTTCATCGGTAAACAAGGGCCGGGCGTCATCAGCTTCGGCTCCGGCCAGCCGGACCTGCCTCCGCCCAAAGAAGCCTTTGAGGGCGTGAATCTCAACCGGGATCTTCGCTATGGATTGATTCAAGGCGAACTTAAACTGCGTGAAGCGCTCGCCAAAGAATATCCAGGCTCCACGCCTGAAAACTTTGTCATTACCAATGGCGCATCCGAAGCCCTTGATTTGATTTTCCGCATCTGGGGAAAAGGCGCTAAAGTCCTGCTGCCGCGCCCGTATTATTACTCTTATCCGCCCATCCTCGAAATGGCGAACATGGTGCCGGTTTATACCGATCTGATCGACGGGCGCATCGATATGGATGATTTCAAAAAGAAAGTCAAAGGCTGTAAAGCGGTTTTGATTAACTCGCCTTCAAACCCGACGGGCCGCGTGGAAGAAATCGAGACGCTCAAGGCCATTGAAAAAATCACCAAAGAACAGGGTGTCTATGTGGTTTCCGACGAGGTTTACAAAGATCTGATTTACGAACGCGAAAATTACCCTATTCACGGTGATCACGTGATTACGGTCAATTCGTTCTCCAAAACCTACTGTATGTGCGGCGTGCGCGTTGGCTATCTATGGAGCGCCGACAAAAAAATCATCGACGATGTCTGTGAAATGAAAACACATACGTCGATGAACACCAACCTTATCGGACAGGACATGGCCTTGGCCGCCATGAAAGCTCCGAAAGAATACATCGATCACCAAAAGCTGATTTGGCGCGAGCGCCGCGATTTTATTTACAAAGGCCTGCTGGACCTGGGCTTTGACCTGTGGAAACCGGAAGGCGCTTTTTACGTCCTGCCCAAATGCAAAAATGCCCGTGAATTCCTGACGGTGTTGTACCAGGATTATAAAGTCATCACTTATCTTGGCGAGTGGTTTGGCGCGCCCGACCGCATCCGTCTCAGCTACGCGCTGGATGTGAAACAGATCGAAGAAGGCCTTAGCCGCATCCGCCAGGCGCTCAAAAAAGTCTGCGTTTTTTAACAACTGTTCAGACCGCGCAGGTCGAGGAACCTCCTACATGCCCAGTGATGAAGCCATTCCGGCCGACATCCAGCGTTTTATCGCTACAAGTATCGATTCCGTGCCGCATCTGGAAGCCGTGCTGCTGTTGCGCTATAATGCAGGCGCCGAATGGGACGCAAAAATGCTGGCCCAGCAGCTTTATTTAAGCGAAAAACGGAGCGGCGAACTTCTCGAGAGTTTATGTGCGGCCGGGTTTATTGTCCCGTCGAAAGAAAATCCGCTGTTTTATCAATACGGCCCCGCTTCGTCCGGAATGGCTGAAATTATTGACCGCTTGTCGGAGGCTTATATGAAACACTTGGTCGAAGTCCATAACCTCATCCATTCGAAGATCAATAAACAAGCGCAGCAATTCGGCGATGCATTTAAATGGAAAAAGGAGTAGGGTGATGAGCGGATTCATTTACGGGCTTTGCACGATTACGGCGTTGGCTTGCGCAGGCCTGCTGCTGCGGAGTTATTTTTTAACAAAATGCCGGCTGCTTTTGTGGAGCGGTCTTTGCTTTGTCGGGCTGGGACTGAACAATTTTTTGCTTATTCTCGACCGGCTGGTTTTCCCGGACACGGATTTGTCAACGGTGCGATTGATTCCGGCCCTGATCGGCATGATCCTGCTGCTCTACGGCTTGATTTGGGAAGCGGAATAGGACACGAACTATGAATGACCTGCTTTTAGGCGTAATCGCAATGGCTTCCTTTGCGGCGGGCCTGTTTTTCCTGCGTTTTTGGAGAAGTTCCCGCGATCGTTTTTTTTTATTTTTTGCTTTAGCCTTTTGGATTGAGGCCGTCAACCGGCTTATGCTGTCGATTCTGCACCCGCTGTCGGAAGAAATACCCATTTTTTATTTTGTACGGTTTCTGGCATTTGGTTTGATTTTGTACGCAGTGATCGAAAAAAATTTTCCAAAAAAGAAATAAAAGGAGAATGATATGAAAAGGTCTATTTGGCTGCTGGCGGCTTTAGTGCTCATGGGGACAACCGGTTACGCGGAAGAAGCACCCATGGATCCGGCTATGATGGAGAAAATGAAAGTCTTGATGGCGCCCGGCGAAGCGCATGAGGCGCTTAAAGCATTTGAGGGCAGTTGGACTTATGCCGGTACTTTTTGGATGACGCCGGATGCGCCGGGGCAAGCCATGACCGGAACAACCAAGAATGAAATGATTTTTGGTGGCCGTTTTCTAAAACAGGAAATCGAAGGCCCCTGGATGGGGGAGACGTTTCAAGGGCTGGGTTATACCGGCTATGACAATATCAAGAAGACCTATCAGACGGTTTGGATTGACAGTATGGCCACGGGCATGATGACGTCATCGGGCGACTATAATGCCGATACCCGCACGTTAAGCCAGTCGGGCACGAACTCCTGTCCCTTGACCGGGGAGACGGATCGCAAGGGCCGCTCGGAATGGAGTGTGATGGATGCGGACCATAACATTTACACCAGTTATGCCTATGGTCCCGATGGCAAAGAGTTCAAATCCATGGAAATTACTTACACCAGGGCCTAACCCAGCACCGAGGAGGATTTTTGAGAGAAAATTATCGCGGCAATAAAAAAAGACGGGAAGAGGCGCAGCGTAAAAAGCAGGAAGAAAAACGCAATAAACGTCTCAATAAATCGAATGTGGGACAGGCGCCGGCAGCGGAAACACAAACGCCGCCGCCGGTAAATCCACCGGCTGTTCAGATTTAATTTCGGGGGCTCGAGGCCAAAAGTCAATTTACAGCAATAATTCATGAATCGCGGCTGCGGAAAAAACATGCCCCATAAAACAAAAGCTCCTTTAAAAGTTTCGATCCAGACTTTCGGCTGACCAGTGGAACAGACACCTCATATCCGCAACTCGTTTCCTGGAAAATCTTTACGGAATTGACTCGCCTGGCTAAATCATAAAATCTACAAAAACGGCGTCTCTCAATCCTTACACCGGCCTTGAAACCCTTTTCGTCGGCGGTAGTGTGGGGCTGTGATGGGCTACCTCGCGTGGGCATCCGCCTTAAAAACATCGTCTGAAAAACTATTTGTGCCGGTGATGTTCCCTTCAAAAAAGACTTCTTAAAGACCTAAATGTAACGTATCTCCATTATTTTCAATAGATTACGTATCAGATTGATGCTGACTGCCACTGATGTCTCCTGATCACTTTTTTAATAAAAAATGACTTTGAGGGCTTTCTTTTTCTCAAAAGGATGCTACCTTTCTTTTATAGGAATAAGAAGGTAATCAGGGCCGCCGTGGGGGCATGGCGGAACCAAACAGGAGCGTCACTATGCAGAGATTGAAACCTACCGCCCTTTCCCGAATTAAATTTTATACCACTTGTTTTACGGCGTTATCTTTTACCTTTACGAGCATTGTCTTCCCCTCAGCCCTGAATGCCGCGCCGGTGGTGTCTTCTAATTCAGGCCATATTCAGGATTTTTCGGCATTAAAAATCCCGGAAGCTTTGGCCAAAGTAGAAACCGTCTTTGATGGCGATGAAAAAGCTAGGCGCTCCGTGATTGTGATTCAAGATGCGCACTCTATTCCGGATGCTCAGCGCAGTATTCGTAAAACAATTTTGTTTCTTGAAAAAGAATATGGCGCAAAACTTATCGGTGTTGAGGGCGCCTCAGGAGATTTAGATACCCGCATTTTTCAAAGCTATCCTGATCAGGAAGGGCTTCAGAATGTTTTTAAAGACTACATGGATAAAGGCGAAATGACCGGCTCTGTCGCGGCCGCGATCTTTGGGCTTAAAAAAGAAATGACGGCCAGAGGCGTTGAGTTTTTTGGAATTGAAGATTGGCCCGTGTATGAAGAAGGTTTAGCCCTTTATTTGGCGGCGATGGGACAGGAAGAAACAATACTAAAAAGCGTCGAAAGTCAAAAGTCTAAAGTCAAAGAAGAAAAAGAAGCAGCCTATTCCAAGGAATTACTTGATGTAGATGCAGCACAGATTGCTTTTGAGGAGAATAGTAAGGACCTATTGGCCTATTTAAAAATACTTGCAGCCGTTAAAGCACCAGAACCAGGTTCCGAGATAGCGCTTCTTTTAAACGAAGAAAATAAGGGGCAAGCGGAGGATGTGACGCTGGAGGCGGAAGTCCGTCGTCTTACGGACAGGATCAAACTACGGCTTGGACACTTGTCACCCGAAGGACAGAAAGTTTTTAACGAGAAAAATCAAGCATTTCAAACATCACAGCTTAGCGCTGCGCAATTTGGTTTGGCGTTGAAAGATCTTTCAGAAAAAGAAGGATTCAAACTGCCTATGTCGCAGAGCATGGCCCATCGAGCCTTCAATCAGCGCCGCATGCGTGACCTGGAAGGCACTAAGTTCTTTAAAGATATCGAAGCGTATACGAAGGGGATTAAAGAATCTCTTTTCCGCAATGACATTGAACGTCAGCTGGATCAGAGAACGCATGAGCTGATTCTCTTGACCAAATGGACGAAGCTTGAGTTGTCGAGAGAGGATTGGGGAGAGGTGAAGCAGCGTCTAGCGGATAGCGTTGAGCTGTCAGGAAAAACAGATGGTGTTTCTGTGGGAGTTGGCACTGCTGTTGGCAGTGTGTCATCCCCGAATGTTTTTGTCGGGGATCTGGAGAGTTTCAAATACAACAAAGCCTTCTACGAAAACGCCGAGAAACGCGATGCGGCCTTTATTCGCAATCTTGAAAAACGACTCAAGCCAGGCGAGCCTGCGATTATGATTGCCGGAGGTTTTCACGCGCAAGGTTTAGCCGAGCACTTGCAGGCCAAGGGCATTGATTACGCGCTCATCATGCCCAATATCGCAAAACTGCCGGAAGTGTCAGCGTATCGTGAACACATGAAAGGCAATGTCGATTGGAAAAGTTATTTTGAAGTCAAAAATGGCAAGATCAATTTGTATGAGGCTTTTGTTCGCTATACGAGGGATCGTCTGTTGGGCACGATCGCAGGTGCAGAGACGGGTCCCCCCCCCCCAAGATAATCGCAATTCACAATCCACGCCCCACGACCCACATCTTTTAAAGAACTGGCGCGACCAAATCATCCGCAGCCTCGCCGACGAAGGCAAGCTTGCCAAGGCTGGTGAATATACGCGCTTCATTGATGAAACCTTGGTTGATAAAAAGAAAAAAGACCTCGAAGCCCGCATGCAAGACGTCGAAAAATTCATCGCTGGCTTAAAAGATCTGGATACCAAAGGTCAATTCACCGCGCCCAATATTGCGAAGCTCCTTCAAGGTGTGAATCATGGCAGCGCTTCAGGTACCGCCGCAACGATTCTTGACGGTGTGAATCCTGATGCCTCCTTTGCGAGAAACAGTTTGCTCCAAGGTACAATTCCTGAGTTGATTGCTGTGAGTGCGGCAAAATCCGAAGTGCGGACTTTGAATGAAAGGTTTGCTGGAGAATTAGATCAATGGTTTCAACGATCAAGCTTGAACAAAGATAAGACCCCAGAAATTAGGGCGGCCTTTTCTGACGCCTTAGCGTCGATAGAATTGCATTATCCAGACTTGGCTGCTGGATATGATAAGTTTTCTACAATAGATGCCTATCTTTACATGGCAGCGTTCCGTGAAAATGCGGCTGAATGGTTATCGGTGCATTTCCCCAATGCTGTTAAGCGGTTGAAGGAGTCGGGTAAGACTTACGCGGAGGGTGTCTCAGGAAGAAATAATTTTTATTATGACTTGCGTCGGGCATTACTCGGTGAAGTCTATTTTTCAAGCCTCTCGAAACTGTTAGAGCAACCTGTCCAAATGAATGATATTCGAGCGCAGATGATCGACCTGATCGCTAGTGTGGATCGGAATGGAAGTTCGGCGAGTACAATCGAGAGATTGGCATTGTTGGAAAAGACACTCCAAGACGATCAATCACAGCTCTCACGAATTGTTGCTGAAATAAGCATCCATGCGGAAAGGAATGATTTTGAACACAGAACTTTCCGAGATGACATCCAAGCTACAGTGCCGAAGAAATTATTAATCGAGTTGGTTAAAGCCGGGGGCATATCCTTGCTTGATGAGACACTTAACGACTCGATGTTGGTTAAGCTTAAAGAGGTTGTGGAGACTGGAAGGAAATTGGGCGCGAAACCTGGTAATCAAGTAACCGGTGAAGAGGCGAACGAGTTTGTGGTAGTGGCGAATCAAGTTATTGATCAATATTTTGCCGCGTCCGCTAGAGTTAAAGAACTTCTGCATCTTCCAGCGCAGCTTGACGAGAAGAAGGCTTTTTATCCATCGGTTCTGGAATTGGAAAGTCTACTTGAGGGATTTGTTCCAACTACAGCGCGCTCTGAAGTGCGGAGTTTGCCCGAAATTTGGGCTATTGAACAGGCTAACGGCTTGAATTTTCAGTTAGGTGCCGAAAACGTAGATGGGCCGGCAGGAAAGCAATACTACTTCAGTGCGAATTTCTCATCGTTTGCAGAGGCTAAAAGAGTTAATCCGCTTCTTGCTCAAGGAGTTGTTCCCTCTGAAGGTGTGTCCGCGAGTCTTTTCCCACTAGGTTCGGATCGACAGGTTGCTGCGAATTTTGTCTATTCTCTTTCAGCTTGGGGGTTGAACCTTGCGAAGGACTCGCAAGCTTATTTAACAGACCATTTGCAGCGTGTAACTGAAAGGACGAAGAATGGTTTGAAACTACAGCCATTTGGAGAGACGCTTGCGCCCTATGAAAGTATTATTTCTGAAAGGATTCAGCAGAAAGATTTTCCGTTCAGCGAATACAACCAATATGTTAAAGCTCTGACAGCTTTGAAGAAACTTTATAACGACGAAGCAAGTTTACGCGCCGTTATGAGTGTATTGGATGGTTTTGTTTTGAAGTCGCTTAAAGGTCAATCTTTTCCGAGTGTTTTTTGGGACAGTGCGGTCCCAGCACTGGCCCCGGTCGTGAGAGATCTCGCGGATTTGCAGGATCTTGGTAGCCGTGTTATACGTGAACAAAAATGGCGCATGGGTGCGGCAGAGTTCGCGCATGAGATTAAGGTCTCTAGGCAAGGTGGCGAACTACAAAATGCCAGGACACTTTCGAAAGAAGCACTTTTTGGCATTTTCTCAGAACTTATGCCTGGATTGGCTGGAATTGAAAAGGAAGTTGGCCAAACAATTCAGTTGGAAGCTCCGAGAGTTACCACTGATTCAAAAGGTTCGTTGCTTTTGCACGCCTTTCATCGAGTGGGTGGACGCGTTGCTTCCGTTACGGTAGCACCGTGGTCTACCAATGATTACTATGCTAAGGTAAAGTTGACTCTTGAGGATACTTACCAAGGATTTTTTTATCACAGACATACGGGGCATCAGGAGTTGGAGTACGACCTGCGGTTAGACTTAAATACGGGGAAATGGGGCGTCTCAGGGAATGGCTTTGCGACATATCGCACTAATTCGAACGGACAGAGTTTTGGTGCTGTCGCAGATGCACAGTTAATAAAAGCGTATATTGAACGAGAGGTTTTTAAAACATCTCGTTCAGACACTTTACAGCCTTGGCTGGATGAGCTTGGAGCTCTTAATACTCGGGCGGAGCTGGCGGATTGGACGAATAGACTGCTGACTGAGGTGGAGGCGGGCCGTCAAACGCAGATCGGCCATTTTTCGGTCGCAATGCTTGAAGATGTTTCGGATACAATCGGTTTTTTTGATGGCCTTGCACCGCGTGAGCGTACTGCGAAATCCGAAGTGCGGAGCGGCACTAGGCTTGAGCTTGGAGTTAGTGGGGAAGCAGCGGCACGGGAGACGGCTGAAGCACTTGTGAAGTATGTTGTGAAGTATGGTTATCAAATGCCGGAAGATTTGCTGGATAAAATTGCGGATATGCTTGAGCAGGCCAAGGATGATAATGAAAGTGTAGCGCTTATCGCAGCTCAGATTCGCAAAGAGGTCGATTTATTTATTAATCAGCGGCGTTTTGGAACTGATAAAGTGGATGCCGATTCCGCCAATTTGCTGGTGCAAAGCTTGCTTAGTCTGCTTGTGGAGGGGACCCCTCAAGGTGGGGCGGTGGTGGGCGTTGTGTTGAAGGGCATGTCCCCTTCTTATGTTGCATCTTTGGCAAGGAAGAGTGCAGAAGCGCTCAGGCAAGGACGAGTTAAAAAGTTTGCTGTTATTGGATCACGTGACCTGCGGCAGCAATATTTTAAAGATGGCGGGTTTAGTGCGGCCGAGATACGGAGCGGCGCTCTCGGGGAGTTCAATGATATTCGTGGCGTGACCGAGAATTTTGTTTCCGCGGCTTCCGACGGGCAGCTGGCATTTCCTGCCATACACACCAAAACAATTCTTGACGCTTCAGGTGCGCCTGCACGGGGAGTTGGGCGCAATGATAAAGTGTCGGGGGACAAAGTTTATACCAACGATGATTACGCCATACTAGAATTGGTCGAAGCGGTAGCCCAAATGGTTGCGGCTGCCAGCATTGCACCTAATCTTTCGTCCACCACTGATATTGGAACGCGTGCCGATGAATTGAATAAGAATCTTACTCTCACATTGATGAAAGGCGGCTTGTTGGCGACTGACACGATTAAACAAACGTCAGATGTTTATGAGGTCGTGATGGGGCAGCTCAATATATCGCGAACAGGGGTGCTTAATCTCCTGAACCTTGTAACGCAATACAGAGCGACTCAGGTTACGCAACAAGCTGCGTAAGGAAGTGAATGCTATTCGCGCCTAGGAGAATAGCGAGTAAGTGGATGTTTCATCCACTTAAAAGTTTGACGAGTCGATAGGACTGAAGAAAAAAGAATAGCGTCTCGCTGTCGACAAAATTCACTAAGCTCCACCTACCCCCCCCCAGCCTTTTCTCTTGCGGGCGAGGCGCCTACCCCAAGACGCCGCGATGAAGCTGTATTTGGACTGTCGCATGCGCTCGGATCTCAATTTTAATTTTTAGATTTACCTTTTTGCTTCCAATTTAACCTATCTTTTTTGTCCAGGATTGCCCGCTCTTTTTTTTTA
>JAHFHF010000027.1 GCA_023247055.1 Candidatus Omnitrophota bacterium | reverse complement strand
AATGCGCTCGGAACTGCGTATTCAGCAAGCTGCGTAATCTTTTCAGCATAGTGTGTAGGCTCTGAGATCCTTCGTTGTCCTGCGACCCGCGTAGCAGGCGCAGGCAACTCAGGATGACAAGCTTTAAAAATTAGCCGCAGGTGTCTGTCCTTTTTTTCGGTTTCTTCTCGTTCATTTTATGCTATCCTAAAAGCCTATGAAATTGCGCGTCTACTTAGATACTTCTGTGTTTAGCGCTTATTACGACAGCCGTCATATGGACCGGAAAATAGAAACAGAACAGTTCTGGAGTAAGCTCAATTTATTTGAAGTTTCCACGTCAGAGACAGCCGGGCAGGAGCTTGCTCAAACTCAAAATACTGAACAGCGATCTAGTCTGCTCAAAATGCTTGAGTCTGTGAGCATTATTTCAGTAACGCAGCCGATGAAGCAATTGGCGCAAGATTATGTGAATGCTGGAATTTTTACGCCGACAATGTTTAACGATGCGCTGCATATTGCGGCAGCTGTTTTAACGAGGCAGGATGTACTGCTTTCATGGAATTTTAAACATTTGGTCAACCGGCGTCGCCGGGCGATGGTTAATCAATTGAATATTTCAAAGAGTTTGCCGGGTATTGAGATTGTGGCCCCGCCTGAAATTTAAGGAGATGAGCATGAAATATTTTGATTATGAAAGTGTTGCCAAAAGGGCAGGTATTCCTGAAAAAAAAATTGCTGCATTATGCGAAATGGTTCGTCAGGAATTTCCTCAAGATGACATGATGTGTGAGTTGCACCTGTTGAGGGCATGTTTGGCGATTGAACAGGGGCATACCACCATTGATGAAGCTCTCCGATTCGAAAAAGCCGCTTGAGTAACACTGGCTGGAGCTTAGCCGCATTGAATTAATCCACAAAACCGCTTCCGCGTTGCAAACCGCGATGCTTTGAATGCCATGGGTTCTTTGATCGGAATCATGGCGCAAATGCGCTCGGAACTGCGTATTCAGCAAGCTGCGTAATCTTTTCAGCATAGTGTGTAGGCTCTGAGATCCTTCGTTGTCCTGCGACCCGCGTAGCAGGCGCAGGCAACTCAGGATGACAAGGGGCAGCTTGAGATTGCTTCGCCCTTCAAACTTTAACGGGCTCGCAATGACAAAGTGAAATAGTTGAAATTCAGTAATTATTCTTCTGAGAAGTCGTCGGAGTCTTCAGCGGAAGGAATAGTGCCAGCACCCTTACGGGCTTGCAGCGTGTCGAAAGCGGTGGCGGAATCGATGATGCCGCGTTTGGAGTTTTCGATGAAGGCCGCGAGATGAGCGGCTTCGGGGCTTTTGAGGCTGTTCTTGATGGCTTCTAAGGCCTGACTGGTATTGAGCCCTGAACGGTAGAGCAGTTTAAAGGCTTGTTTGATTTCCTGGCGCGCTTCCGCGCCGATGCCGGCACGCCGTAATCCCACCACATTAATTCCCACAGCAACACCCGGACGACCGCCGCAAATCATGAAGGGCGGAATGTCTTTATTGACGGCGGAAAGCGCGCTCACCAAAGCCAAACGTCCGATGCGTGTGAACTGGTGAAAACCTGTCATGCCCGATAAAAAGGCGCCGTCTTCGACTTCACAGTAGCCGGTGAGGGAAGCATTGTTTACCAGAATCACGCGGTTGCCCAAGGTGACGTTGTGGGCGAGATGGCAATAAGCCATGATATAGTTGTGATTGCCGATGACGGTGGCTGAGCCGGGTTTGGTGCCGCGGTGGATGGTGGCGAATTCGCGGATCTGGTTGTGGTCGCCGATCAGGGTTTTGGACGGCTGGCCTGGAAAAGCCAGGTCCTGCGGCGTATGGCCGATGACCGCGTGCATGTGGATGTCATTATGATTGCCGATTTCAGTCCCCGAGGCCAGATAGGCGCCGGTGCGGATGCGGTTGTGCGCGCCGATTTTGACGTTATCTTCAAGGACCGCGTAGGCTTCGATCACCGTTCCGAGGCCGATTTCGATGTTTTTGCCCAGAATGGCTGTGGGATGAATTTGAGACATAAGAGCGCATTTTAGCATTGGAAAGAGAAAGTTAGAAGTTGGAAGTTCGAAGTTGGAAATAAGGAACACACCAGGGCTTAGAAGCCCCCCACCTTAATCCTCCCCCGGAAAGCGCGGGGGAGGAGACATCTGAGCACTTAATCTTCTCTCCGCCACTTTATAGGGAGGCGGACAAGTCGGAAAGCGAGGAGAAAAACAGTAGAGCCTTTTTATTTCCTCCCCCGTGCTCTCCGGGGGAGGATTAAGGTGGGGGAAAAGAGGAATAAACGGGCACTCAGTGTTAACTTCGAACTTCCAACTCAACTCCATTCTTGATAAACTATACAAATTTCACAACCCCTTGCCGGAAAGAGAGATAGGTCAAAAATGGAACGTCTGCGCGAAGGCTTTATCGACTTCATTGCTCCGGCCGAGTTTGAAGAACGACTGCTCAAGGAAAAGAAGCCTCTCCGAATCAAATACGGCGCCGACCCCTCAGCTCCGGATTTACATCTGGGGCATACCGTGCCCCTGCGTAAACTGCGTCAGTTTCAGGACGCCGGCCATCAAGTTATTTTTATTATCGGTGATTTTACGGCCCGCATCGGGGACCCCACGCACCGCTCTGAAACCCGCCGTATGCTGACCGCCGAAGAGGTCAAGCAGAATGCTCTGAGTTATCAAACCCAAGTTTTTAAAATTCTCGACAAGGCCAAGACGGAAGTGCGCTACAACTCCGAATGGCTGGATAAAATGACACCGCAGGATTTTCTGCACTTGACGTCGCAATATACGGTCGCGCGTCTTTTGGAGCGTGATGATTTCCAAAAACGCTACAAAGCCAATCAACCCATTGCCGTGGTTGAGTTTCTTTACCCCCTGCTGCAGGGCTACGACTCTGTGCAGGTGCGCTCGGACCTGGAAGTGGGGGGGACGGACCAGAAATTCAATTTGCTGGTAGGCCGTGAACTGCAGAAGATTTGGGGCCAGCGGCCGCAGATGGTGGCCACACTGCCGATCATCGAGGGGACCGACGGCGTTCAAAAAATGAGCAAGTCGCTCGGGAACCACATCGGCATTCAGGAATCTCCGCGCGAAATGTTCGGCAAGATCATGTCCATTCCGGACGCGCTTCTGGAACGGTACTATCTTTACCTGACGGGACTGCCGCGCGCTGAAATCCTGGCAGCAGTCGAGGGACTGCGCGCAGGAAAAATCCATCCGCGTGAAGCCAAAGCCGCGCTGGGCGAACATTTGGTCGGTTTCTACCATTCGCCGGAAGAAGGCCGCACCGCGCGGCAGGAGTTCGACCAAATTTTCCGCGATAAAGGCTTGCCCGAAGATATTCAAGAAATGAGTTTTGCGGCTGCGGAAGTAGACCTTGCATCCCTCTTGAAAGACGCCGGGCTCGTCACGAGCAAAGCCGAAGCGCGCCGGCTGGTCGAGCAGGGCGGTGTCAAGATTAATCAGGAAAAAGTCCTCGACGCGGCGTTGAAAGTCCGGCTGGGCGCTGAAGCTATTCTTGTGCAATGCGGCAAACGCAAATTCATCAAGGTCAAGCGCGCATGAGCGGCAGTCCGGAAAAACTCAAGACGCTTCCGCCCGAAAATCCGGTGCTGGTGCGCCTCGAGAATGTGACCAAATCCTTCGGCTCTTTCCAAGCGCTCGACCAGGTCTCGCTTGAAATTCTCAAAGGCGACATTGTCGGCCTGCTCGGCCCGAATGGGGCGGGCAAGACCACGGCCATGCGCATCCTTTCCGGTTATTTTCCGCCGACTTCCGGCAAGGTGTGGATTGCGGGACAGGATATGTCCGGCCAGCCCGAGAAAGTTAAAAAACATGTGGGGTATCTGCCGGAGACGGTGCATCTTTATGGGGACATGAGTGTGATGGAATTTCTCGATTTTGCGGTCAAGGTCAAAGGCGTGCCAGCCGCTGAGCGAAGCAAGCGCATCGAAGAAATTCTTTTTCAATGCGGCATCTGGGAAGTGCGGCGCCGCTTGATCGGGCAATTATCCAAAGGCTATAAACAGCGCGTAGGATTTGCTCAAGCGCTGGCCGGCGATCCCGAGGTGCTGGTGCTGGATGAGCCCACGACCGGCCTTGATCCCGAACAGATCCATAAAATCCGCATGCTGATCCGCGAGCTAGGCCGCACACGCACGGTCCTGATTTCCACGCACATCCTGCCGGAAGTCAGTATGGTCTGCGACCGCGTGCTGATTATGAACGAAGGGCGTGTGCTGGCCGATGGCAGTGTGGAAGAATTGGCCGCCGGACTGGTGGAACGCCAGGAAGTTTTACTGACCACCGGAGACAGTACGGATGGCGAGATTCTGAAAATGCTGGAACGTGTTACGGGGATTGATCAGATCCATATTCAGAGCACCAAAGCCGGCAAAACGACACTTAAACTGGTCGTTTCCGCCGGAGCTGAAATTGGTCCGGTGCTGACGCGTCTTTTTGTCGAGAAGAACATACCGCTTTATGAACTCCGCATCAGCCGTCTGAGTCTGGAAGAAATTTTTCTACGCCTTGTTGTGCAGGAAAATCCGCCGGCGGTTGCGCTATGAAAGCGCTGTTTTTAGCCCGCAAAGATATCTCGTCTTTTTTTCACTCCTGGCTGGGGGTTTTGGTTTATAGCCTTTTTATTGTCATGACCGGCGCATTTTTTTTCCTGCTGCTTTCCGGCTATCAGCGCCTGTCGCTTGAAATCGCGCGCGGGAGCGTGCCCGATATCCAGCATGTCAGCCTGACGCAGTTTATTTTCGGGGCCTTTTTTATGAATTTGGGAACGCTCTTTACTCTCCTGGTGCCCATTCTTTCCATGCGGGCTTTTTCCGAAGAGCACAAACACCAGACGCTGGAACTTCTTTTTACTTACCCGCTTTCGGATTATGACATCGTGGCCGGGAAATTCGCGGGTTTGGTGTGGTTTCTTTTTTTGCTCATCCTGCCATCGGCCGGTTATATCGGGTTCCTGCATTGGACGGGGGTCCGCCTGGATTGGGGCATGCTGGCCGCAGGGTATGCGGGACTTTTGATGCTGGGCGCCAGTTATCTTGCGCTGGGACTTTTTGTTTCGGCGTTGACGGATAACCCCGTGGTCACGGCGATGATGACGTTCGGCGCGTTGATTGTGCTCAACGGCCTGGATTGGATCAGTTCTTCGCTGGAAGGGCCGCTGGCCCATCTGGTTCAGTTTTTTTCACCCCTCGGTCATTTCCGGGACTTTACCCTCGGGGTGATTGATCTGGGGCATTTGCTTTATTTTTTATTTTTTTGCCTTTATTTTCTGTTCTTGACGCTGCGCGTGATTGAAACACGCAATTGGAAAGGCTGAGATATGGCTGCTTTCCGGCGTTGGGGCCTCCGTTTTCAAATCGGCATGATTTCCGTCATTTTGCTGGCGACTTTCGGCATGCTCATGGCGCTAATGGCAAACCATAACCGGCGCTGGGACCTTACGCAGGAAAAAATTTATTCTTTCTCAGCCCAGACGGTGGACATTTTGCGCAGTCTGAGGGACGCGCCGCTCGAGATTCTGGCCTTTTATCCTTCGCGTGATGATAACAAAACCGAAGTGGAAGTCTTCCTCAAAGAAGCCGCCATCGTACAAGGACACTTGGCCTATCGATTCTATGACCCCCAAAAACAGCCGGCATTGACCCGCGATTTGCGGGTCAAAGACCTCTACACCATGCTGCTGCGATATAAAGGCCATGAAGAACGTGTCGTTTTGCCGGATGAGGAAGCTTTTGCCACGGCGCTTTTGCGTTTGAAAAATCCCAAAGAAATGACAGCCTGCGTTGTGACGGGGCACGGCGAATCGGAAACCGGTGACACGGGCGGGAAAGGCATCAGCCGTTTGGCGGAAGCGCTTAAAGACCGCAATCTTGCCGTGCGGGACATTCTGTTGGCGGCGCAAGGGATTCCGCCCGCTTGCCGCATGGTGATCGTTCCCGGGCCGCAGAAAAACTGGACCCGCGATGAATTGGGACTCTTGCGTAAATTTTACGGGCAGGGCGGCGGCGTGTTTTTTTTGATGGACCCTACCGACAAAGAAGCAGGGCTTATTTTTTATGATTTCATGCGCAGCCTGGGTGTCCGCATCGCCTCCAATGTGATTGTGGATAAAATGAGCCGGGCGGTGGGCGGTGATTTTCTCGTACCTTTCATCAATCAATATCATCCCGACCACCCGCTGACGCGGGATTTTCACGACCCAATTTTTTTTCCGGTCGCGCGCACGGTTGAACCGATAGAAGAAGAAAATGCCGAAGTTGTGCCAGTCGCATTTTCAGGGTCGAATAGCTGGGCTGAAACCAACCTGCAGCTGCTCGAGCAGGGCGAAGCTGTTTTCGAGCTGGATGCCGATACGCCGGGCCCTCTGTCGGTCGTGGTGGCCCTGACACCGCTTGATCCGGTTAAAAAGACACTGGAGGCGCCTAAACCCAAAGGGCGTATGGTCATTGCCGGCGACAGTGATTTCATGACCAATGCTTATCTTGATTTGTCCGCAAACAGAAATTTTGTGCTGCGTGTTCTGAACTGGCTTGCGGCCGACGACCGCGTGGTCCGGCTCGACAATATCAACAAGGACTTTGCCCCGTTTACGCTGACTGAGTCTCAGCGCTGGGGTCTTTTTATGGCATCAGCCGTTGTTCTGCCGCTGATTTTTTTCGCGGCCGGGGCGGCCGGCATTTTATGGCGGAAAACGCGCGTATGAAATGGCAGGTCGCCCTGGTCTTTATCAGCCTTTTTTTGCTGGTGGGAAGTTTTTGTTTGTGGATCGAAACGCCTTTTTCAGACAAAGAACTCGTGCAAAGTCCTGCGGCGGCGCAGCCCAAAAAAGAACCCGAGCCTGTCCAGGAAACATTTTCAGCCCATGTGATGGATCTTTTGCCCGAAGATGCGATTGCCTGGATTCAAATCCAGAACTTGGATGAACGCAAAACGCTCACGCTGATTGCCGCGGAAGACGGCGCGCCCTGGCGCATCAAATTTCCGGTGCAAGATGATGCGAATGCGGCCAAAGTTGAGGAGTTGATTCAGGCCCTGCTTTCAACTCAAAAGCTGCAGCCGATGAATCCGGAAAAGAGTTGGGAAGAATACGGCCTGGCACGGCCCAAAATTAAAATCGGTATTGAGACCGTCAAAAGTCCGGCCCGGCGCTACCTTTACCTGGGGGCCGCTTCTCCGGTCGGCAATGTCCTCTTTGCCCGCTGGGAAGACGAGAAAAGTTATTTTTTGCTGCCGCTGTCTTTCGAAGAACTTTTCCTTCAAAGCGTTTATAATTTCCGCGATAAAAAAATTTTTGCGGGGGCCGCGGGTTCCGTGCGGCGGCTGGAACTTGAGACCGCATCCGGTCATTATGAAATTGAAAATCAAGGCGCGCAGTGGGTTTGGAAAGAGCCGGAAGCCATGCGCTGGTCGCCTTGCCCGGCAGGAGATGCCGAGGCCCTTTTGGAACACCTGCGCGGACTTTTTGTGAAAGATTTTCTCGAAAAGAGTGCGCCGGAAGAATCCGGGCTTGCGCAGGGCATGAAAATCCGTTTATGGACGGATGAAAACCATGCGGAAACCCTGCATCTGGGCAAGGAAGCGGTGGTGCGCGATGCCTACTATGCACGTAAGGGTGAAGACGGCGGGACAGTGCTGATCGCGCGTGAGAAAGTGAACGCTTTTTTGGATCTTTTCCGCGCGCTTGCGGCTGAAAAAGCCCTTGGCCCCAGTGAGGCCTCTGCAGCAGCCTCCGCAGACAGCGCGGGGCCCTAAACGTGGCGGCCGGCATTGCTCAAAATGTAAACGAAGTGCGGAGCCGGATTGCGCAAATCTGCGCGCGTTTGAAAAGGCCGGAAGCCGTCGAACTTGTGGCCGTAAGCAAGACGGTGCCGCCGGAGCGGGTTCTTGAAGCCTATCAGGCCGGAGTGCGGAATTTTGGCGAAAATAAGGTCCAGGAATATCTGGACAAAAAAGATAGTCTGCCCGAGGATGCGGCCTGGCATTTGATCGGGCATTTACAGACGAACAAAACCAAATTTGTCGTCCGGGCCGCAGCCGCAGGGCGTTTGGCTCTTTTGCAGTCGCTCGACCGCCCTGAATTGGCGCGTGAGATCGAAAAACAAGCCCGCCAATGCGGGCTTCAACAATTGCCGTGTCTCATCCAGGTCAATAGTTCGGGCGAAGACACGAAGGGCGGGTTCAGGCCCGAAGACGTGGAAGATTTTGTGAGTACGCTAACGCCGGATTCCGTGATTGGCATCCGCGGACTGATGACCATTGGGCCGCTTTCAAAAAATGCAGAAGCGATTCGTGAATGTTTCAGCACGGTCCGTCAGCTGCGGGATCACCTGAGGGAGCGGTTTCCCAAACGCAATTGGGACACGCTTTCCATGGGCATGTCTGCGGATTATGAGATCGCCCTTGAAGAAGGCAGTACGCTGGTGCGCATCGGTTCCGCCATTTTTGGTGTACGAATTTAGAGGACTAACGCGTTGTGCTCGTTTCCCCCTCTTAATCTCCCCCCGGAGAGCACGGGGGGAGAAATAAAAGAGATTCTATTGTTTCCTCTCCCATGTTTTTTGGAGGAAGGAATTGGCTCTGTTTCCTCCCCCGTGCTTTTCGGGGGAGGATTAAGGTGGGGGCACACTCGGTTACTAACCCGGGCAGAGAAGAGGGAGAAAGCATGAAGAATACGATTGGATTACTCGGCGTTGGCAATATGGGCACGGCCATTTTGGAAGGGCTTTTTAAAAAACGAGTTTCAAGCCCGCGGCGTGTTTGGGTTTATGATAAAATGCGCGCCAAAGAGAGCGCCTTTGCCCGCAAATGGGGCGTTCGGCGCGCGGCATCGGCCGAAGATTTGGCGCGGCGTGTTCAGTGGGTCATTCTGGCCGTTAAACCCCAAGACCTTGCAGTCACCGGCGCGGAATTAAAACCGGCGCTGACAAAAAAACACGGCATCATCAGCATCCTGGCCGGAACGCCGGCGGCTAAAATCCGCCGGGCCGTGGGCGCCAAACCTGTGATCGTGCGTTCCATGCCTAATTTGGGTGCGAAAGCCGGCGCGTCCATGACGGCTGTGACGGGCAGTTCGCGGAGTGCGCTGCGAATCGCAAAAACTATTTTTGACGCCTGCGGACGCACGGTCGTTTTGCCCGAGCGGTTTTTCGATCTGGTCACTGCCGTCAGCGGCAGCGGCCCGGCGTATTTTTTCTTTCTGATGGAAGTGCTGGCGCGTTTCGGCGCCAGTCACGGGCTTTCGCGCGCCGATGCTGAACTGCTGGCTGTGCAAACGGCCTCAGGCGCCGCGCTACTAGCGGCCGGCGGGGAAGCGTCGCCGCAAGAGTGGCGCGCGCGTGTGACGTCTAAAAAAGGCACCACCGAAGCGGCGTTTAAAGTCATGAAGCGTTCCGGCGTTGAGAAGATTTTGGCCCGGGCGTTTCAAGCGGCGCTTGAGCGCGGCCGCGAACTCAGCCGGAGCGTGTAGCTACTGTCCCCCCTCTTAATCTCCCCCCGAAAAGCACGGGGGGAGAAATAAAAGAGAGTCTATTGTTTCCTCCCCCGTGCTTTTCGGGGGAGGATCAAGGTGGGGGAAAAGTGGCATGAGTTCTTACCGTCCTGTAACAATTTTAAGGAGGCAAAACATGTTTATCATCGGTGAACTTTTTACGGCGCTGGCACTTTTGGTCAACGGCGTTGCTCAGATTCTTTACTGGCTGCTTTTCGCGCGGATTATCGTGAGCTGGCTGCCGGTTGATCCTTACCACAACATCGTTCAATTCCTGATTCAGGTGACGGACCCGATCATGGCGCCTTTCCGGCGCCTGCCGCTGCAGATCGGCATGCTGGACCTTACGCCCTTGGTGGCTTTCATTGCGTTGTTCTTCGTGCGCAATGTGCTGGTGGGAATTCTCGTGCGTCTTGCGCAGATGACGGGAAGCTGACCCATGGCCATGAAACGCATGCAGAAAAAAGCGCCTGGTCTTTTCCAGCCGGTCCAGCAGGCTGCCGCGGCCATCCAGCGTCAAACCAAAAACGGATTCGAGCCTGAGATTGCGCTCATTCTGGGCACCGGTTTGGGCCAGCTGGCCCGCAAAATCAAACCGCATACGGTCATTGAATACGCGAAAATCCCGCATTTTCCCAAAGTCACGGCGGAGTCGCACCGCGGCCGTCTGGTTTTGGGCACTCTCGCCGGCCGGAGGGTCGCGGCCATGGAAGGCCGGTTTCATTTTTACGAAGGTTATTCGATGCAGGAAGTCACGTTTCCAGTGCGTGTTCTAAGGTTACTGGGGATAAAAAAACTGGTCGTCACGAATGCTGCCGGCGGACTTAATCTCAATTACCGCAAAGGTGAGCTGGTCTTGATTGAAGATCACATTAATTTTATGGGCGCCAATCCTTTGATCGGGTCCAATGACCCGCGCTTGGGCCTGCGGTTTCCCGATATGGCCGCGCCTTATTCGGCGCGTCTGGTGTCGCTGACGGAACAAGCCGCTCGTGAAAAAAAAGTTTCGGTGCGCCGCGGCGTTTATGTCGGCGTAAGCGGGCCCTGCCTTGAGACGCGCGCGGAATACCGCATGATGCGCAGTTGGGGCGCAGATTTGGTGGGCATGTCGACGGTCCCTGAGGTGATTGTGGGCGTGCACATGGGTATGGAAATTCTGGGAATCAGTATCGTGACGGATGTGTGCGACCCCGACCATTTGGCGCCGGTGGACATTGAAGAGATTATCCGCACGGCCAATGCGGCCGGGCCGCAGCTTGACAAATTGGTTGAAGCGGCGATTGTTAAGTTTTAACGCTGTGTGAGGAACCCTTCCCCCCTCTGTGCGGAGACAGAGACTGGGATGTATGCGCGGCTGTTGGCCGCGAATCATCCTCACCTCTTAGTCTCCCCCCGGAGAGCACGGGGGGAGAAATAAAAGAGGTTTTATTGTTTTTTTCAAGTACGTTCCGGAAGAAAATGCTAGCCCTGTTTCCTCCCCCGTGCTTTCCGGGGGAGGACTAAGGTGGGGGAAAGACACGTCGCTCGCAATGACAAAAATGAAATGGGACGAATCATGCAGGAAGAAAAAAACTATAAAGACACGTTAAATTTGCCAGCCACGACCTTTGCGATGAAGGCCAATTTGGCGCAGCGCGAGCCGGAGATGCTGAAGAAGTGGCAGGAGAGCGGACTGTATGAAACAGTGCGCAAAAAATCCACGGGCCGGCCGCTATACATGCTGCATGACGGGCCTCCGTATGCCAACGGCAAAATCCATATCGGCCATGCGCTCAATAAAATCTTAAAAGACATTATCGTCAAATACAAAACCATGCGCGGCTTTGACGCGCTGTACGTGCCGGGCTGGGACTGCCACGGCCTGCCCATCGAACATCAGTGTTTAAAAGACATGGGCAAGCGCAAAGAAGACGTGGAGCGTGTGGACTTCCGCAAGCAAGCGCGCGCATACGCCGAGAGATTTATCGCGGTCCAACGCGAAGATTTCAAGCGGCTCGGCATCATGGGGGAGTGGGACAAACCGTATCTGACCATGAACTATCCGTATCAAGCGGCCATTGCGGATTCATTTTTGAAACTTTACGAAAAAGGATTTATTTATCAGGGCAAGAAACCCGTGCCCTGGTGTTTTGACTGCGAAACCGCGCTTGCCGATGCTGAACTGGAATATGAAGACAAGATGGATGACACCGTTTTTGTTAAGTTTCCCGCTTTGGGTTCTGACGATGCTCATTATCTCGTCTGGACGACCACACCCTGGACCCTTCCCGCGAATGTGGGTTTAGCTCTGCATCCTGATCTGGACTACGTCACGATTGAAACAGAAAAGGGGCGTTTTATTTTTGCCCAGGCTTTGCTGGAAAATATCCGGCAGAAACTTGGATTTAACCAAATTCGGGAGATTGGGATTAAAAAAGGCAGGGGGTTTGCAGGGAGAGAAGCTCAACATCCTTTTCTAACAAGAACATCCAGGGTGATTATGGCGGACTATGTTTCCGCCACAGATGGAACAGGCATTGTCCATATTGCCCCGGGCCATGGTGAAGATGACTATAAATATGGGCATTTGGAAAACGGATTGGATATTTTATCTCCGGTCGACAGCCGCTCCCGGTTTACCAAGGATTTTCCGGCGGGGGAAGGCTTGAAAGTTTTAAAAGAGGGTAATGCCAAGGTCATTGAGATTTTGACGGAAAAAGATGCGTTGCTGCATACTGAAAAATATTCGCACTCTTACCCGCATTGCTGGCGCTGCAAGAAACCGATTATTTTTCGCGCAACCCCGCAATGGTTCATGAAAATCGATCATAACGGCTTGCGCAAGAATATGCTGCAGGCCATCGACCAGGAAATCATTTTTACTCCGGACTGGGGCAAGAACCGTATTGGCTCCATGGTCGAGACCCGGCCGGAATGGTGCCTCTCGCGCCAGCGCTACTGGGGCGTGCCGATTCCCGTCATCGGCTGTACGAAATGCGCGGGGCAGTTTTTCGTGGCAGAATCGCATGCGAAAATAAAAGAGATTTTTGAAAAGGAAGGCGCTGACGCTTGGTTTGCGCGTCCTGAGACCGATTTTCTTCCAGCCGGGTTTCAATGTCCAAAATGCAAAGGTGCGGATTTCAAAAAAGAAGATGATATTATCGACGTTTGGTTTGACTCGGGTGTCAGCCATCAAGCTGTCTTAAAACGCTGCGGTGCAGCATATTTTCCCGCCGATCTTTACCTCGAAGGCTCGGATCAGCACCGCGGCTGGTTTCAAAGTTCGTTGACCACGTCTACCGCGTTGGAAGGCAGGCCGCCTTTTAAAGGCGTATTAACACACGGTTTTGTGGTCGACGGGGCGGGTAAAAAAATGTCCAAGTCCGCAGGCAACGTGGTGGCGCCGCAGGACGTGCTGCGCGATTTCGGGGCCGACATTCTGCGGCTGTGGGTGTCTTCCTGTGATTACGAGTATGACATTCGCATGTCCAAAGAGATTTTGAACCAGCTTGCGGACGCCTACCGTAAAATCCGCAATACCTTTCGTTACATTTTGTCCAATCTCTATGACTTTGACCCGGCCCAGCATGCGATCGAGGTCGACAAATTACATCCTTTGGACTATTGGGCGATTCAAGAGACGAACCGGGAGGTTCTCACCGTATTGCAAGATTATGACCGGTTTCATTTTCTGCAAATTTATCAACATATCTATCACTTCAGCGTGTTGCAATTGAGTGGATACTATTTTGACGTGCTCAAAGATACGCTTTATACCGCCCCCAAAGACAGTTTTTTACGCCGCTCCGCCCAAACCGCGCTGCACTACATCCTGGGCCGGCTCGTCAAAGTGCTGGCACCCATTCTGCCTTTTACCACCGAGGAGGTCTGGCAAGCTTATCCCTTGGAATCCGGCGTTTCATCGGTGCATGCCTCCGAGATCCCTAAATCCTGGGGCGAAGAACCCAGCGTGCTTTTTGACGTTATGGATTGGCGGGACATCCGCAATCTCCGTAATGCGGTCACTCCGGTTTTGGAGTTGAAACGGGAACAAAAACTGATTGGCGCCGGCTTGGAAGCCAAAGTGCGTCTTTTTACCGCGCATCCGGAAGCAGCCGCAGCGATTAAGAAACACCTGGCGGAATTACCCCGGGTGTTTGTGGTTTCGCAGGTGGAGTGGATGGATGAAGTCCCGGAAGACGCCGTGGCCACGCAGTATCAAACCAAGTTTCTGGACGGAGCGATTGCTTTGAAGGTCTGGGTCGGCCGGGCTGAGGGGAATAAATGCGTGCGCTGCTGGAATTACTCTAAAATCGTCGGAACGCATGCGGAACATCCGGGTTTATGCGGTAAATGTCTTGAAGCGCTCAGTGCATGAATCTATAATCAAGAACGAGTGTTTAAGCTTACAACTACTTAATTTGTCATTGCGGGCCCGTTGAAGTTTGAAGTCGAAGCAATCTCTGAGATTGCTTCGACTTCAGTTGAATGCTGTCTCGCAATGACAAAAAACAGTGCTCTTTTGTCATTGATCATATGAAAGTGCTGCAGTCCCGCACGCGGTAGAATGCGTGTTGCTAGTAAAAAAAGGAGCTGCAGCATGAAGCAGTATAATGCGAAGCGGGGAGGCACTAAGGCTGAAGCTCTCTCAGAGATGGCTTCGCCGTCCGCTAAAAAGCATAGCGGACTCCACGCAATGACAAAGTAGCGATTAGCCCGAGATGCTAAACGCTGAAAGGGTACGCGATTTTTTATGGCCTTTCACATCAAGAAGCGTAAAAAGTTTCTGCGCAAAGCGCTTGTCGCTTCAACGCTCTTTGCGCTCGGATTTCTTGCCCTGGCCGTTTCTAATTTTCTGATTCAAACTTTTCTTCCCCAAGCTTCCACAAATGCTCCGCTGCTTTCCGTCCTGCTGATGGCGCTGATCTCGATTTCAACAGTCAAGCCGCTGGATAAATTGTATGCCCAGATTTTCGACCGTTATCTTTTCAAGAAAAAAAGCTATGCCCATATTTTGCTGATGAATCTGGCCGACGAATTAGAAGTCGTGCTGGATTTGCAGGAATTGGCCAACATGGTGGTCAATACCTTCGGGGAAGTGCTGCAGCTTAAAACTGTTGCGCTGCTCGTGCGCGCTTCCGACCAGGAAGATATGGAAGTCGCTTCGGCTTACGGCTGGCATGTTTCGGATTACCGGCGTGTCCGGCTTTCGCGCAGTTCGCCGATGATGGCGCTTGTTCAAGCCAGCGGCACCCACGTACTTGTGCGCAATCAGGTGGTCCAGGCCTTTTCGTGGAAGGAAGCCAACCAGTTGGTTTATGATTTTGATCTGATGCGCGCCAGCTGGGTTATTCCGCTTTTTGTGAAAAGCGGGCTTTCGGGCCTTTTGGTTTTCTCCTCGCACAAGTCCGACCGGTCATTTGATGAAACCGACTTTCATTTTTTCCGCGAATTCGGCCAGCGCATCTCCAAGAGCATTCACAATGCCGTCCGCGTCCAGCAGCTCAAGCGCTTGAACAGTGAATTGCAGGACTCGCAGTCGCAGATGCTGCAAACTACGAAATTGACGGCCATTGAACAGCTGGCCACCGGCATTGCCCACGAAATCCATAATCCGCTGACGATCATTTCCGGCAAGGCGCAGGTTTTACTGCTGCAGCGAGACAAGGTCCCGCTGGATACGCGCATTGAAGAAGTGCTGAAAACCATTGTGAAGCAAACCAAGCGCGCTGCCGATATTACACGAAAGCTTTTGATGTTCTCGCAAAGTTCAGGCCTCTCCAGAGAACCGCTTGTTCTTTCCCAAATCATTGAAGATACGCTGGCCCTAGTCTCTTACCAAACTTCGCTGGACGGCATCCGGATTGTCAAACGCTTGGCTGATGATGTGCCGTCGTTTCAAGGTAATGTGCATGAACTGCGGGAAGTTTTTCTGAACTTGATTTTAAATGCGGTCCAGGCCTTGGGCACCGAAGGTGAAATCCGCATCACCTTACAGCATGTGCCGCAGGATAAGCTGATTGAAGTTCGTGTGGCGGATACCGGCAAAGGCATTGCGCCTGAAAACCTGGACAAAGTTTTTAATCCTTTTTTTACGACCCGGCACAGCGCGTTGGGACTGGGCCTTTTTGTGACCAAGCAAATTATTCATCATTACGGCGGGTCCATCCGGGCCGAAAGCCAGGCGGGCGAGGGGAGTTTATTTATTTTCCGGCTTCCGCTTGCAGAAATTCCGCAAGCGGTGGGCTCAGCAGTTCCAGAAACTTTTTCAGGTCTCATTTAATCAGCGGAGGTAGCTATGAAGCGTCTTATGGTTGTCGATGACGAAAGCGAAATCTGTGATTTTCTGAAACTTTTTTTTGAAGACCGGGATTTTCAGGTGACGACGGCTTTTTCAGGCTTGAAAGCCCTGGAAGTGCTGGATCAAGTCAAGCCGCACGTTGTTTTGCTCGACATCCATATGCCCGGCATGGACGGGCTTTCGGCATTACGCGAAATCAAGAAAAAGCTGCCCGACTGTAAGGTGATTATGGTGACCGCGCTTGAGACCCGCGATAAAATCGAGGAGGCCATGCGTCTGGGAGCGGACAACTATATCACGAAGCCCCTCAGCCTTGAGTACCTGGAACGCGATGTGCGTGAAAAAGTGACTTTGCTGGCAAAAAGCGGCAAAATCATGAACGAAACCCTGTAGTCCCTTCCGGTAGCTGTGGGCGACGGTTTGAAGCCGTACTCTGCGAATTGATAACCCTGCCAACCTAAAAGTCCAATTTCGATAGAAGCAGCCCATCTCTTTACTGCTAAAGGAGTTAAATAGAATTTCATTGCTATTTTAAAATGGTTGCACGCTCGACGTTCTTAAGTATAATGAGTGCCTTATTTTCCGGTCCATCCCTTGCGCAGGCACTAAAGTGAGGTTATTATTGTGAAGCCCATGGATAAAAAGAACCTGGATAAATTCAAAAAATTGCTTCAGGCGACCCGCGCCAAGATCGCGGGCAACCTGCAGCACCTGGAAAAAGACACCTTGAATACCAGCCAGCGCGAAGCGGCGGGTGACCTTTCGGGCTATTCGCTGCACATGGCTGACCAGGCCACGGACAATTTTGACCGGGAATTCACTCTGGGCCTTGCCTCGACCGAACAGAAAGTCCTTAATATGGTCGATGTTGCTTTGCGTAAAATTGACGACAAAGGCTATGGTATCTGCGAAACCTGCAAAAAAGCCATCCCTCAAAAACGTTTGACCGCCATGCCCTACACCGCTTTATGCATCAAGTGCCAGGAGCTTGAGGAGAAAGAGCCACGTCAAGTCTAGTCGCTTTTTACCTCCTTGTTTCTGGCCTCGTTCTGCTCGACCAGATCACCAAATTCGCCGTTCTGCAGAGTTTTTCTCCGGGTGAAAGCCTGCCCGTCCTGCCTGATATTTTTCATCTCACGCTTGTCCATAACCGCGGCATTGCTTTCGGGCTGTTGGACGGCTTTGACCGCTTTTTGCTTATTGCGATTACCGCAAGTATTGTCGTGCTTGCCGTGATCGGCCGGCGGCTTTGGAAAGAACGTCCCGGCCGTTTTTTGACGCTTAACCGGGCGGCGATGGCTTTAATCCTCGCCGGTGCGGTGGGCAACTGGCTGGATCGGATTCGTTACGGCGCGGTGATTGATTTTATCGATTTCCGGATTTGGCCGGTTTTTAATATCGCCGATTCCGCCATCACTTTCGGAGTCGGGCTTTATCTGATCCATTTTTTTAAAAAACCTTCGGCATAACCTTATGATTCCCATCCTTTTTGAAGCCGGGCCATTTCACCTTTACACTTACGGGCTGACCATTGCATTGGGGGTTGCGCTGGCACTTGTGCTGATGCAGCGCACGGCCGTGCGGGACGGTTTTACAAACGAGCAGGTCTATGATTTTGTCTTCATCAGCGTGCTCGCCGGATTTAGCGGCGCGCGTCTATTTTATGCGGCCCAGCATTTTTCGGAATTTCGGGGCAATCCGCTGGAAATTTTTGCGCTATGGCGGGGCGGACTTATTTTTTACGGGGGACTTGCGGCCGGTTTTTTTATGCTGTGGGTCTATACACGCAAGCATAAGCTGGCGTTTTTTTCTATCATGGATTTTATTTTGCCTTATGGCGCGCTGGTGCATGCCTTTGGACGGTTGGGCTGTTTTTTGAACGGCTGCTGCTTCGGCCGCGCCTGCGATCGACCCTGGGCCGTGACTTTTCCAGGTCTGGACCAGCCTGTTCATCCGACGCAGCTTTATGAGGCTTTTTATAATATTGCCGTGTTTTTCATACTCCGGGCACTTTACCGCCGCAGGCCCAAGCAGGGCTTGGTGACCGCGAGTTATCTTTTGCTCTATGGGATGGGACGGCTTGGGATTGAGTTTTTTCGTGCGGGTAATCCGGGATGGCTTTTGACGTGGAACCAATGGATCAGTGCAGCCCTTATTTTTTGCGGGCTAGCCTTCGGCATTGGACTTTTGCGCAAACCTGCGCGGATAAGGGGAAAACTGTGAGTGCCGGTCATTGGATCGTTCCGGAAGACGTGCGTACGCAGCGCATTGATGCCTATTTGGCGCAGAATATTGACAAAGATGTTTCGCGTTCCCAGATCAAACGCTTAATCGACGCCGGCCGCATCCATGTCAACGGGCGGGAAGTCACGGCCCATTATACCGTCAAAGCCGGCGACCGCATTGTCATCGCTTGGGACAATGCTCCGCGTGAAGATCATCTTGCTGAAAATATTCCTCTCGATATTTTGTACGAAGACGAACAGCTTCTTTTTGTCAACAAACCAGCGGGCATGGTTGTGCATCCTGCGCAAGGCAGCCGCCGCCATACGCTGGTCAATGCCTTGCTTTACCACACGCGCCACCTTTCGCAAGCGGGAGGTGAAGACCGGCCCGGCATTGTTCACCGGCTGGACAAAGATACTTCCGGCGTTATGGTTGTCGCTAAAAACAATGCGATCCACCGGCATTTGGCGCGTCAGTTCAAGGACCATACCATCGAACGGATTTATCTGGCTGTTGTGCGCGGCATTGTCCAGCACGACGAAGGGCTGTGTGAGGAACCGGTCGGCCGGGCTTTTCTCAATAAAAAGAAAGTGATTATCCGGCCTACCGGAGGCAAGGAAGCCGCCACTTCCTTCCGTGTTTTGAAGCGTTTTTCACATCCGGCGACGCTGCTGGAGATTTATCCCCGCACGGGCCGTACTCACCAGATCCGCGTGCATATGAAACACATTGGCCATCCCGTATTGGGGGATAGTTTTTATGGCTTGAGTTCGCATCTCATCGGCCGTCAGGCCCTGCATGCAGCCAGTCTGGAAGTCGAACATCCTAAAACCGGGGAGCGTTTGGCTTTTTCCAGCCCGCTGCCGGCGGATATGCAGGCCCTGATTGCCGCGCTTGAATCTGCGGCCTGATTTTGTATAATAGGTTTCAACCTTAAATCCTTCCTTCACAAGCGGTTAAGATAATTTTCAGGGAGAAATTCCTTGTGTTGAAAAAGGCCCTCAGTTTTTTCGAGAGGCTATCGGCCGCCAAGGAAGCGTCCGTATGCGGGAAGCGTTTTATCAGCTTTCAACCGTTGGAGAATTGAGAGTGTTCAAAAAAGTTTCGATATTTTTTGAAATGATTAAGTTCGAGCACTCGCTCTTTGCCCTTCCTTTTGCCTACTTGGGATTATTTCTGGCCTCCGGTGGATGGCCGGATGCAGCGGTTTTCACATGGGTGAGCGCGGCGATGGTCAGTTTCCGCACATCCGCCATGGCGTTAAACCGGTTGATTGATCATGAGATTGATGCGCGCAATCCGCGCACGCGCGGACGCGCTTTGCCGGCAGGGATGATGCAGCGCCGCTTTGTGGCAGGTGCCGCGCTCGTGTCCGTGACCCTTTTTATTTTCTGCGCCTACCGTCTCAACCCGCTCTGTTTCCAGCTTTCCTGGATTCCGGTCGCGCTTGCGGTACTCTATCCGTTTTGCAAGCGGTTTACCTGGGCCTCGCACTTTTTGCTGGGTTTTATTCTGGGCATTGCGCCTTACGGCGCCTGGCTTGCCGCGGGACGCAATTTTTCTTGGGTCCCAGGATTTTTTATGATCGGCGTCACGGCCTGGGTTGCGGGCTTTGATGTCATTTACGCTTTGCAGGACCGTGAATTTGATACGGCCTCAGGCCTTTATTCTTTGCCGGTTTTTTTGGGCGAAGACGCAAGCCTGCTTGTGACGCGCATTTTGCATGGGCTGGCACTTTCGGCCTGGGGCATCGCCGGCCTGCTGGCCGGACTGGGCGGGTTTTATTTTGCGGGTTTGATTTTTGCCGGCCTTTTTCTGATCCGCGAGAACTGGCTTGTGCGCACGTTCGGCCTGGCGCGGGTGGAGCAGGCTTTTTTTAACATGAATGCCGTTGTGAGCATTTCTCTTTTTGCATTTGTGATCATTGATTTGTCCATGTAAGGCGGGTTACGCTAGGGACGCTGCCACGGCGAATATTGAAACATCGCCGTAGGCAATTGGAACCCGGTCTTACACTGAAGCAGGGAGCAGGCATGCCTGTTCCCTAGACGGAAAAATATGAAACCGATTATTGTGGCAATGACTGGCGCAAGCGGGGCGGCCTATGGTGTACGGGTCGTTCAAGCCTTAATCGAGTCGGGGCAGCGGGTGGCGCTTGTTATTTCGGAAGCCGCCCGCCTGGTTATTCGCGAAGAATTGCAAGTCCAGCCCACAAGTTATTCGCGGCCGGAAGCCCTTGAAGCGGTTTTTGGCGCGCAGATCCGGGACCGCATTGACGTTTATTCACCCAAGGATTTTACAGCCCCCATCGCCAGCGGCTCTTATCCGACCGCAGGCATGGTGATTGTGCCCTGCAGCATGGGGACCCTGGGCGCGCTGGCCTCCGGGCTTAGCCAAAATCTGATCCACCGCGCTGCAGACTGCGTGATGAAAGAAAGCCGCCGGCTCGTGATTGTTCCGCGCGAAACCCCCCTGCATGCCTTGCACCTTGAAAATATGCTCAAACTGGCGCGTCTCGGTGCGCGCGTGGTTCCGGCCATGCCCGGTTTTTATGCCGGCGCTGCATCGATCCAGGACATGGTTGATTTTATGGCTGGAAAAATTCTGGACCAACTCGATAGACCGCACGCTCTTTATCCGCGCTGGACCGGTCCAAAACCTGAGGTGTTTTCATGAAGTCCCAGGTCAAAACAGTTGTCCGGGTCGGCCGCATTCAGTATACAAACACCCTGCCTTTTTTTCACAAGCTTGAAACATCGTCAGTGCTTGAGACCCATTATTATGCCGCCTATCCCTCGCGGATTAATTTGGCTCTGCGCAAGGGTAAAATCGACATTGCGCCGATCTCGTCGCTGGAATATTTAAACCATCATGAGCATTATTACCTGCTGCCCGGCATCGGCATCGGCGCGCGTGATTTTTCAGGGAGCGTCATTTTGTTTTCGAAGGAAAAAATTGAAAATTTAAACCACCAAACCATTGCGCTGACGCGGCAGAGCCTGAGTTCTTCAGTGCTGATGCGGATTCTGTTGAAATTTAAATACAAGTATGAAAACAAATTCAAGGTGTTTAATTCCGAGCCTGAAAAAATTTTAAAAACCTGCCCGGCCGCGCTCCTGATCGGCGACCAGGCGCTGCTTTACCGTAACCGCGATTTTGTCTATAAGTATGATTTGAGCGAATTATGGTGGAACTGGACCGAAAAACCGTTTTGTTTTTCACTCTGGGCGGTCCGGAAGACGTTTGCCGAGGAAAATCCGGAAGCCGTATGCCAATTCTACCGCGACCTTAAAAATAATCTGGCTCGCAATCTTGAAGATCTTGAAACGCTGATTAAAGAAGCGCGTCAGCTTAGTTTTCTGGATGCGGATTTTTCAAAAATTTTCGGCTATCTTTTCAATTTGTGCTACGGGCTGGATGATTCGATGCGGGAAGGGCTCGATCTTTTTTACCGCATGGCCCACCGCCTCCAATTTTCACCAAAGCCCAAAGCGTTGGAATTTTTTCAAGTTGAACGATGACTTGTCATCCCTGCGCATGACAGTCTCGGCTTCCACGCAGAGGCAGGAATGACAAGAGATTGAAACCTAGAAAGTAAAATGATGGATATGCATGACCGAATTTTAGGAAAGTGTCTTGACGGCAAACGCCTCACGCTTGAGGACGGCGTCTTACTTTATTCCTGCGATTTGCTGCGGCTGGGCCGGGCCGCGGATCAGGTGCGTAAAAAGCGTCACTCGGACAGCGTGGTCACATTTATCGTCGACCGCAATATCAGCTACACCAATGCCTGTATCGTAGACTGTGATTTTTGCGCTTTTTACCGCAAGCCGGGTGACAAAGAAGCTTACACGATGACGTATGAACAAATCTTTGCCAAGATCCAGGAACTTGTGGATTTGGGCGGTACGCAGGTTTTGATTCAGGGCGGCGTCAATCCCGAACTTTCGCTGGAGTACTATCTTGATTTAATCCGTGCCGTGCGCCAAAAATTTCCTACGGTGCATGTGCATTCTTTTTCCGTGGTCGAATTCGACATGATTTCCAAGAAATTCCGCCTGCCGCTGGAAGAAGTCTTCCGGCGTTTCAAAGAAGCGGGGTTGAACTCCTTGCCGGGCGGCGGCGCGGAGATCCTAGTCGAACGCGTGCGTAACATCATCAGCCCTAAAAAGGCGACCTCTGAACGCTGGCTCGACGTCATGCGCACGGCGCATCGGGCAGGCCTCAAATCCACGGCCACCATGGTCATCGGACACGTTGAAACTCTGGAGGAACGGATTCTTCATCTGCTGTCCATCCGTCAAGTTCAAGACGAGACCGGCGGCTTTCGCGCTTTTATTCCCTGGACCTTGTCGCCTCAGGGAACGCCCCGTATGCAGCACATTAAGCCGACGGGCGGCGAAGATTATCTCAAGACCGTGGCCATTTCGCGCCTGATGCTGGACAATGTAGAGCACATCCAGAGCGGCTGGCTGACCGAAGGCTTAAAACTCGGACAAATCGCTCTGGGTTTCGGCTGTGATGACATGGGCGGAACGCTTTTGGAAGACAAAGTCCTTGAGCCGACGGGTATCGAGGTCAAGACGCGCCGTGAAGATCTTATCCGTTTGATCCGCGAAGCCGGTTATACGGCGGCCCAACGCAATACGAATTATGAAATCCTGCATGTCTACAACTGAGACGGTGCCCGTGCCCGCACTGGCCAGTCCTGAAAAAAGTATCATCCGCTCTTTCTTTGACGATATTTCGCCGCGCTATGATCTCGTGAATGATGTGCTTAGCCTGCGTCTTGACGGACGCTGGCGCAAGCAAGCCTTAAAAAAAATCTTGGACGGCACGGAAACGCGCTTGTTGGACCTGGGGACCGGCACGGGAAAATTTTTGGAGACTTTTCTGAAGCATAAACCGTGGCAGACCGCGGTCGGACTTGATTTTTCCTCGCGGATGCTGGAAAAAGCGCGTGGCCTTTTGCCGGATGCGGCTGATTTTGTCAGCGGCGATTTCCATGTCTTGCCGTTTCAGAACGAAAGTTTTGACCTGATTATTTCCAGTTTCGCGCTGCGCAGCGTCAAAGATATGCCGGCGTTTTGCTCGGAGGTCTACCGGATTTTGCAGCCCAGTGGAAAAGCGGCTTTTTTGTGCTTGACCCGGCCGCACCGGAGACTTTTCCGGGCGTTGTATTATCCGTATTTAAATTTTTATCTGCCGGTTCTTGGAAAAATATTGTCCGGGCATAGGCAGGCGTATGAGTTTTTATCCCAGTCGATCCAGCATTTTCAGGAACCGGCCAAAACGGTGGGCTGGCTGAAGCGGGTCGGATTTGAATCCATTCGTCTTTATTCATTTACCTTTGGAGCCGCAACCTTGTTCGTGGCCAAAAAATGAATCTCGAAGCCCAACTCAAAGAATTAGGCCTTGTGCTTCCGCCGCCGCCTAAACCCGCAGGAGCCTATACCCCGGTCGTTTTTTCGGGAGCATTTGCTTTTTTAAGCGGGCAAATTGCCAGAAAGGCGGATGGATCGCTTTGGACCGGCCGCGCGGGTGCGGATTTAGATTTGGCCGCAGCCCGCCAAGCGGCTGAAGCGGCGGCGCTCAACAGCCTAAGTGTTGTCCATCACCTGGTAGGCGCTGATCGCGTGGTGCGTTTGGTGCGCGTTGCGGGGTTTGTCCAAACAGCCCCTGATTTCTATGATATTCCCAAAGTCATGGATGCCGCCTCAGAACTTTTCCAGAAGGTTTTTGGCGACCGCGGGGTGCATGCCCGCACCTCTGTGGGCGTTCACAGCCTGCCCGCCAATGTTGCTGTGGAAATCGAAATCACCCTCCAGCTTTCGGCTTAACCCCGTTTTTTATTCAAATTCAATAAATAAACCGGGTGCGCCGTTAATAGATAAGAACTTTTAACCGCGCGCATTGTGTCTTTACACGGAGAAAACTGTGTATTCAACGCTGAAGGTTTGCCCATGAAGGGCTTTCTAAAATTTATTCTTGTTTTTGGCGGGATTCTGCTTGCCAGCGCCTTGCTGGCGCCGCTTCTTTATACATTTCTGCCTTATAAATTCGAGCGCATTTTCAACCGGCTGGTCATGATTTTCAGTCTGGCGGGCCTGTGGCTTTTTCTAAAAGGCCGCCACCTGCGGCTCAAAGATTTCGGATTGGCCTGGAAAAAACAGGAAAGCCGTTTTTATCTCATGGCCGGCTTTTTCACCGGTATTCTGGTTTTAATCGTATTCAGCCTGCTTAAGACTGCCGTAGGACAGGCCCAATGGCTGCAGCCGGAGGCTGCCGCCGTCCTTTCGAAATTGGCCGCGGCTCTCGCTGCCGCTTTTCTGATTGGATTTATTGAAGAATTTTTCTTTCGCGGATTCATCTATCAAACTTTACGCAAGTGGCAGTGGCCGCTCATCTTAAGCTATGTCCTCACCAGCCTTTTCTATGCGCTTATCCACTTTGTCAGCTTCGAAAAGCCTTTTGTGGATGCCACGCCGACAATCCTCGATGGTTTGAGACTGGCTTCGGCGCCTTTTCTCTCCATTTTACAATTCAGCCGGTATTGGCCCGAAGCCCTCGGGCTTTTCCTTTTTGGTCTGGTTCTCAACCATGCGGCCGTTAAGGCGGGTTCCTTATATCCTGCGATCGGCCTGCATGCCGGATGCGTGCTTTATGTAAAAACAGACGATCTTTTTCTGTTATTTCAGGAAAAACAGCGCCTAATCTATGCCAGCGGCAAGTTTTATGACGGCCTTTTGGGATGGGTTTTCCTGATTTTGATGGGTGTCTTTTTGACCTTTTGGATCAAGTTCTATCAGTCCAGACAAAGGAGTTCAGCATGCGGACATTGAAATTTTTGGCCATCACTTTTGTAAGCTTATGGCTGAGTTCGCCTCTGGCTGGGGCTTCAGAATCAATGCTGGCTTACCGCGAACTCGAAAATAGTGCCTACCGGTTTACGGACAAACTCCCCACCGACGGCAGGTCCGAATTGATTAAACCTGAGCTCTACCGGAAACAAGGTATTTGGGCGGAAGACCGCTTTATATTCCCGGGTGCGGGCAAAGATGCTGATCTAATTTTTAAGACAAGTAAAATCGATGATAAGTCCATTGAAACTATAGAGTTACAGCTTAAGCCCGGACTCACCCGGTATTTAAAATTTACGGATATTGCTAGTGCTGCAAAGTTAGTGGTTTATTTTCGAGTTCTACCGCCTGCGGAAAACGAAAAAACTCTGGCCTCAACCTATGTCAGTATTTCGATCGGAAAAAGACTGCTCGATCGCGTACGGTTGACGCCGGATATGCTTTGGGTCAGAAAAGAGTATCCCTTTAAAAGTGCTCGCTTTCTCAAACAAAAATTGAGCGTTTCTCTGAATATGGCCGCTGGTGACGATAATGCTCTATTAACGATATTTGGATATACTAAAAGATAGTTTTTAATATAAATAATTATATTTTGATCACTATAAAACCTTGAATTAAGATTTTTTGACAACATGGGTCCTATAGGGTATCTTTTCTTAAAGATGCATGAAAATCCAATCTATTTAAGGAAAACTTCAGTGATGCGGCCCAAAGTATTTTTATTTGCGGGAGTGCTTCTCGCGGCGTGGTTTTATTCCCAATCCGCGCAGGCCGAAGTGCCGGCATCCCAGGAAAATTCTGCCGCTCCGCAATTGCCGGCAGAAGGGCCGGATATTGTGGCCGAACCTGTCCCTCCGTTTCCAACCCTTGAATCCATCAATGATTTCTCCGCTTCAATTGTCACCACGCCGATTTGCGGTGATGGGATTATCATTTCACCCGAAGAATGCGATGACAAAAACCGGATTGACGGCGACGGCTGTTCAAAAGAATGTCTGGTCGAAAGCAAACTCGAAAATGAACAATGCTCCATCCGTATTGTCGGAGGCGGTGTTTTTCTTGTCGGCAAAGTTGGAACAGCCAATGGCCAAACTCTTTGTTCATCCCCGGCGGGTGAACGCGAAACCGAGGCAAACCCGGCTTCTGCTTTTCTGGATCGAATCACCGGTGTCAAAAATGCGTATGCTGCGGATGAAGAGGAGACCGTCGTTCCGGTCACGACCCAATGCTATACCTGGACTCTGGTTTCAGGAGATGTCTCGGAATGTACTGTGAATGAACAATGCCGGGACATTTCGGTGAGCTGCCCACGGCCGACGCGGCAGAAAATTGTTTATACAGCGGAGTTAGTGGCCAAAGGCGGTGCCTTTAAAGGGCGTAAATTTTTAAGCGACGTTGTGACTTTCGAGTTTATTTCTGAAGACTGCGAGAACGGAATAAAAGACGAAGGGGAAGAGTGCGATGACGGCAATAATCTTAATGGAGACGGCTGTTCAGCCGCATGTTTCAAAGAACCACCCCCTAGTGTGTGCGGAAACGGGCGTACCGAAACTCCTGAGGAATGCGACGATGGAAACAAAGTGGATGGAGACCGGTGTTCTTCCCTTTGCAAAGTGACGCCCCGGTGCGGAGACGGATCTTTGGATTCCGGGGAGCAATGCGATGATGGCAATGAACTCAATGGCGACAGCTGCTCTGTTCACTGTACGGTCGAGCCCATGTGCGGTAACGGTAAGAGCGATCCGGGGGAAGAGTGTGACGATGGCGGCTTGACCAGCGGCGACGGCTGCTCGTCTTCATGCGTGCTTGAGAATCCCTGCGGAAACGGAATTTTAGATTCGGACGAACAATGCGACGATCATAATAATACAAACGGCGACAGCTGTTCTTCGACGTGCCGTAAAGAATGTTCCGCAAGCCAGCCTTTTTGTGCGGTGACCGGGGAATGCCAGCCTGTGGACCGCTGTACTTGCCGCATTAATGCCGAATGCGATGACCGCAATGCATGCACCTCAGAGTCCTGTGTCGGCGGAGCTTGCATTTATTCGAACAACAACCTTATATGCGACGACCGCAACGGCTGTACTCAGGAAGACCGGTGCAATAACGGGACTTGTGCCGGAAGGCCGGTCCAGTGTTTGGTGTCCGGAATGGTTTGCAATGCGGCCAGCGGGACGTGCCAATGCCCGACCGGCAAGAAACGCTGCCGGGATGCCTGCGTTTTTATCGGAGAAAATTGCAGCTGTGAGAGCGCTGAGGATTGTCAAGACCATGACGTTTGTAACGGACGTGAAATTTGTTCCGGCCACCAATGCCAATTGGGGCCGATTGCAAACTGCAATGACGGAAATCTGTGTACGACAGACGACTGCGACCCTACAAGGGGATGTCAACACGCCGACAACCGTATCCCTTGCAATGACAATGTTCAATGTACGATCGGGGACACCTGCCAGGCCGGAGGGTGTGAAGGCCAGCAAAACTGTGTGATTACCAATCAAAGCTGCTCACTGGCGAGCGGCCAATGTGAATGCCCCACGGGACAAAAGCTTTGCAGCGGGGCCAATGGCTCGTCATGCATTCCGGCGGATAGAGTTTGTGCTTGCACGAGCGACGGCCAGTGCAATGACCGCAACCGTTGCAATGGTGAAGAAACCTGCGTGAACTTACAGTGCGTATCCGGAACGGCGCTTAATTGCGACGATGGAAACCTCTGTACGAGTGATGGCTGCTCAGCCCAGACAGGCTGCGTTCATGAGAATAATCCGTCTATTTGTGATGATCAAAATCCATGTACGGTGGATGAATGTACCGATGGGGCTTGTACAGGGACGCCGTTCGAGTGTCCGGCCCAAGGTCAAATCCGCGTGCAAAGTTCTGACGGGCAGAACTGTTTATGCCAATGCCCCCAGGGAACCAAACAGTGCGGCGGGCAATGCATTCCTAACGCGAATTTTTGCTGCCAGGACCCTAATACGAAAGCCTGTCAAGGGAGTTGCATCCCCACCGCTCAGGTATGCTGCACGGCAGACGCCGACTGCCCGGCTGAGACCGACCTTTGCTATGGCGCGCCTACTTGTAATCGTGAAACCGGAAGCTGTATCCGGGGAAGCCTCAAAGATTGCGACGATCGAAATGTGTGTACGACAGATTCCTGCACCGCAGCGTCGGGAGCATGCGTTCATCAAAATAATACGGCAACTTGCGATGACGGATTGTCCTGTACGTCCACCGATGCTTGCGCGAACGGAACCTGTCAGGGCCCCTCGCAATGTCCGGCGGAAGAAATTTGCACGACGGCCGGCTGCGTTTGTTCCGAGGGACAAACGCGCTGCGGCGGACAGACTTGCATTCCCATTGGCGACTGCCATTGCACACAAGATGCGGACTGCAATGTCGAAAATAATATTTGTAATGGAACAAGCGGCGATGCGCGTTGTGTGAGCGGCACTTGTATTCCGGGAGCCATTCCGTCTTGCGACGATCAGAATGGCTGCACGACGGACAGTTGTAACCCCGCGAGCGGATGTGTTCATTCCAACAATACCCAGCTTTGCAATGATCAGAATGTCTGCACGGCCAATGATATTTGCAGCCAAGGGCAATGCGGAGGAACGGCGATTGCTTGTCCGCTTACCGGCCAGGTCTGTGATGCGGTTCAGGGATGCGCTTGCCCGCAGGGAACGAAAGTTTGCGGGAGTCAATGTATCCCGGAAAATCAAATCTGCTGCGGGTCAGGAACCAAAAGATGCCAGAATCAATGCATTCCTTTGGCTGATTGTTGTACCAACAGCGATTGCCCGGAGGACACGGACGTTTGTAATGGGCATGAGAGTTGTAATTTAGGAACCCGCCGGTGTCAATCGGGGCCCGCTTTAAATTGTAACGATTTGAATAATTGCACTACGGATACGTGTCTGCCTCTGACGGGCTGCCGCAACGCGCCCAATAACAATGTTTGCGATGACGGCGATCCATGCACGATCAATACGGTTTGTTCAAACGGTTCTTGCGCGGGACAACCTGCTTGTGCCGCCGGACTCGTTTGCGATCCCTCAGGGCCGAGTTGCAATTGTCCGGCGGGGCAGCGGCTCTGCGGCCCCTCGTGTATTTCAAGCGCCTCGGCGTGCGAATGTTTTCTGCCCGGGGCTTGTAATGATAACAACGCTTGTACAAGCGAGGAGACCTGCGATCTGGTCAATCACGTTTGTGTGAATGGAACCCCGGTTAATTGTGATGACGGTAATCCCTGCACCAACGACGATTGCAGCGCGTCCGTGGGCTGCCGCCATCAGTCGAATAACATCGCCTGTAATGATTCCAACGTGTGTACGCAAAATGATGTTTGCAGCAATTCAATCTGCAGCGGACAGACAGTCTCGTGCCCCTTACAAGGTCAAGTCTGTAATCCTGTCACGGGCTGCCAATGCCCCTCCGGCAAGGAGCCTTGCGGCCAGGAATGTGTGACGATAGGACAGTGCCGCTGCGAATCTGATGCGAATTGTGACGATGGGAACCGCTGTAATGGAGTTGAGATCTGCGATACGGGCGCCCATTTATGCAAAATTGATCCGGCGCAGCCCGCCATTGTTTGCGACAGCGGTAACACCTGTATGAATATGGTTTGTGTTACGTCGAGCGGCCAGTGCGTGGGGCAGCCGCTGACGGGAGGAAGCTGTAATGATCAAAGTAATTGTACGACCAATGATATCTGTATCAATGGCCAGTGCGTCGGACGCGCTCTGTGTCCAAGCGGCCAAAACTGCAGTGACGGTGTTTGCGGCTGTCCCGACGGACAGTTTTTGTGCCGCAATAGCGTTTGTTTGCCTAACGGCACTCCTTGCGACTGTGTGAATTCGTCCCAGTGCCCCAATACGAATCTGTGCGAAGGCGTGAGAACCTGCGTTAATTTTCAATGCGTGAGCGGGACGCCGGTTAATTGTGATGACGGCCTTTTTTGCAATGGCGCTGAATCCTGCAACCCTTTGACGGGGCTTTGCGGCGCCGGAACTCCGCCGGATTGCAGCGAAAGTCCGGACGTCAGTTGTACGGACGATAGCTGCAGTGATCAACTCAGCCGGTGCGTCCATACGCCGCTTGACAATCGTTGCAGCGGCGAAAAAGTCTGTGATGCCGCTCAGGGATGTCAATGCCCGGCAAACCTTTCTGTGTTTTGCGGCGGTCATTGTGTCAGCGATGAGTCGCAATGTCCGTGTCCGGATGACGGTATTGCGTGCACGGGTGAAGTTTTTACGGGAGGAGAATGTACGCATCCTCCATTGGACAGCCGATGCAGCAATGGTGTTTTTTGCGATGGTTCTGAAATTTGCAATGCTCAAACCGGTTGTCAAAGCGACGCTCCGCCCTGTTCTGCAGATCTTTGTAATGAAACCTCTGATAACTGCGCGGATGAAGCCGTAGAAATCGACGAGGTAACAGGAGGTCGGGAAGAGATAGGGCCCGACGTCGGAACAGAACCTGAACCAGAGCCTGAAGAGCCCCCCGTTGAACAGACCGACGAGGATCTATGCCCTACCGGTCAAGTCCAGTGTGATGGAACTTGTGTGGAATGCTGTGGCGATGCGGATTGCCAAGAATCGCCTGACAATATTTGTACGACGAATCGCTGCGACATGCAGGAGCACCGTTGTTTGGCGCCGGTAAACAATACTCTTTCTTGCGCGTCAGATAATATTGCCTGTACCAATGACATTTGCAGTGGAGGCAGTTGCACACATCCGATATTGCCTTCCGGTACGCCTTGCGATGACGGGGAAACGGTTCTATGCACGGTTGATACATGCGACGGGACGGATACGGATGCAGCTTGTCAGCATCAGCCCGATGACAGTTTTTGTGCGGCCGGTCAACAGTGCAGTACGACAACAGGATGCGGCTGCCCGGCCAATACGCCGGTTTCCTGCGATGGGCAGTGCCGCGAATGCTGTGATGATTCGCATTGCGGCCAGGGAGCGACCTGCAATACGGCACAGCACATTTGCATTTGTCAGGATGACCACAATGATTGTACCCAGGATGTTTTGATTGGAGGCGTGTGCCAGCATCTGGCTCTCGCCAATGGCGCTAGTTGCAGTGACGGCAATGCCTGCACGCAAACGGATAGCTGCGAGAGCGGGGTTTGTATGGGAAGCAATGCGGTGGTCTGTCAGCCCCTGGATCAATGTCATGTGACAGGGCAATGCAATACGGCCACCGGCCAATGCTCAAATCCCAATACGACTGATGGCACGGTCTGCAATGATCAAAATGCATGCACCCAAACTGATACCTGCCAAAGCGGATCGTGCCTTGGAAGCAATGCCGTCGTGTGTGCGAGCCCTTTGACTTGCGCGCCTGCGACAGGGCAATGCAGCGCTTGTCCTGAAGGAAAGAAACTCTGCGGCCAAGACTGTATTGATGAAGACGCCGTCTGCGACTGCCAGGATGGCAACAGTTGTACCAATGACGTTGTGGTGGACGGGCAATGCACTCATCCCCCAAAAACCAACGGAAGTAACTGTAATGATGGCGATGCGTGCACGCTCACGGACAGTTGCCAGAGCGGAACCTGTGTTGGAAGTGATTCCGTGGTTTGTGCGGCGCTCGACCAATGCCATCAGGCCGGCCAGTGCAATTCGACGACCGGGCAATGTTCCAATCCTGAAGTGGCCAACGGCACTCTCTGTAATGATCAAAACGGGTGCACCCAGAGCGACGAATGTCAAAGCGGCGCATGTACGGGCAGTAACCCGGTGGCGTGTGCGGCCGCGGATGCCTGCCATGAAGACGGCGTGTGCGACACCGCGACTGGCAGCTGCACGTATGCGGACAAGGCCGATGGCACGCATTGCGATGATAGTAACGCCTGTACGCAAACCGATAGCTGTCAGCGGGGTATTTGCACAGGATCCAATGCGGTGAGTTGTACACGTTTGGATTCCTGTCACGCAGTGGGCAAGTGTGATGCGGCCACCGGCGTGTGTACGAATCCGCTGCAGCCGGACGGCACGGACTGCAGTGACGATAACGAATGCACTCGGACGGACAGTTGCCAGAGCGGAGCCTGTGTGGGCAGTGATGCGGTGACGTGTACGGCCTCGGATCAATGCCATGTGGCGGGCGTATGCGATAGTGCGACCGGGCAATGTTCCAATCCCGCAAAGCCGGATGGCACCAACTGCGATGATACCGATGCGTGCACGCAGGTGGACCGCTGTCAGAGCGGCACGTGTACCGGCAGCAGTCCGGTGACTTGCAGCGCTTCCAATACGTGTCATGTGGCCGGAACCTGTGACAGTGCAACGGGACTTTGTTCGAATCCTAATGCAGCCAATGGAATATCGTGCAATGACGGGAATACCTGCACGCAGACGGATGCCTGCGAGAACGGATCGTGCGTTGGGAGTAATGCGGTGACGTGTCCTACGCCGCAGACTTGTAATCCGGGCGACGGCCAGTGTACATGTCCGGAACACCAGCAGATATGTGCGGGGGAATGCATTGATGAAAATGATACCTGCCCGTGTCCGGATGATGGCAATACGTGCACGAAGGAAATTTTGGTGCGCGGCAATTGTACGCATCCGGCCAAGGATGATGGAGTTGTGTGTGATGATGCTGATGCGTGTACGCAGACGGACAAATGCCAGAGCGGACAGTGTGCGGGCAGCAATGCCATTGTTTGTCCAACTCCGGATCAATGTCATGATGCGGGTGTGTGCGATGCGGCGACGGGGCAGTGTTCAAATCCCGCCAAAGCGGATAACACAAGCTGCGATGATTTGAATGCGTGCACACAGACGGATCAATGCCAGAGCGGCACGTGTACGGGGAGTAATGCCATTGTTTGTCCAACCCCGGATCAATGTCATGATGCAGGCGTATGTGATACGGCGACGGGGCAGTGTTCGAATCCTGTGAAACCGGATGGTTCCACTTGCAACGATTCCAATGAGTGCACGCAAACCGATAAATGTCAGAGTGGTACCTGTGCGGGCAGCAACCCTGTGGTTTGCATTGCGTCCGATGCTTGTCACATCAGCGAATGCAATCAAACTACCGGCCAGTGTTCAGAGAGTAACGCGCCCAATGGGACGAATTGCAATGATTCTAATGAATGTACGCAAACCGACAAATGCGAAGGCGGGCAATGTGCAGGCAGCAATCCTATAGTCTGTGCAGCCTCAGATCAATGCCATGACGCGGGGGTTTGTAATAGTACCACAGGGCAATGCTCGAATCCTATCAAGGCGGACGATACGAACTGCAGTGATAGCAACGAATGTACCCGCAGCGACAGCTGCCAAAACGGAGCCTGCGTGGGCAGTGATGCGGTGACGTGTACGGCCTCGGACCAATGCCATGTGGCGGGCGTATGCGATAGTGCGACCGGACAATGCTCCAATCCCGCAAAGCCGGATGGCACCAACTGCGATGATACCGATGCGTGCACGCAGGTGGACCGCTGTCAAAGCGGCACGTGTACCGGCAGCAGTCCGGTGACTTGCAGCGCTTCCAATACGTGTCATGTGGCCGGAACCTGTGACAGTGCAACGGGACTTTGTTCGAATCCTAATGCAGCCAATGGAATATCGTGCAATGACGGGAATACCTGCACGCAGACGGATGCCTGCGAGAACGGATCGTGCGTTGGGAGTAATGCGGTGACGTGTCCTACGCCGCAGACTTGTAATCCGGGCGACGGCCAGTGTACATGTCCGGAACACCAGCAGATATGTGCGGGGGAATGCATTGATGAAAATGATACCTGCCCGTGTCCGGATGATGGCAATACGTGCACGAAGGAAATTTTGGTGCGCGGCAATTGTACGCATCCGGCCAAGGATGATGGAGTTGTGTGTGATGATGCTGATGCGTGTACGCAGACGGACAAATGCCAGAGCGGACAGTGTGCGGGCAGCAATGCCATTGTTTGTCCAACTCCGGATCAATGTCATGATGCGGGTGTGTGCGATGCGGCGACGGGGCAGTGTTCAAATCCCGCCAAAGCGGATAACACAAGCTGCGATGATTCGAATGCGTGTACACAGACGGACAAATGCCAGAGCGGCACGTGTACGGGTAGCAATGTGGTGACCTGTGCGGCGTCGGATCAGTGTCATAATGCGGGCGTATGTGATACGACGACCGGGCAGTGCTCGAATCCCGCCAAAGCGGACGATACAAGCTGCAATGATTCCAATGAATGCACGCAGACGGATACTTGTCAGAGTGGGCAGTGCACTGGAAGCAATGCGGTGACCTGTACGGCATCGGATCAATGTCATAAAGCGGGAGTTTGTGATACGGCCACGGGCCAATGCTCGAATCCAACGAAAGCCGACGGCGCAACCTGCGATGATGCGAATGTTTGCACGCAGACGGACAGCTGCCGCAACGGCCTTTGCACTGGCAGTGACGCCGTAGAATGCAATCCTTCGGATCAATGCCACGCGGCCGGCGTTTGTGACCCATCTACGGGCGCTTGCTCCAATCCTTTGCGTGCCAACGGTTCAAGCTGTAATGATTCCGATGCCTGCACGCAAACGGATAGCTGTCAAAATGGAACCTGTATTGGCGGCAATGCGGTAGTTTGCACGGCGCTTGATCAATGCCATGTGGCGGGTGTTTGCGATACGAGTTCCGGCGCTTGTTCGAATCCGAATGCGAATAATGGAACGCTTTGTAATGATGGCAATGCCTGCAGCCAAACGGATGCCTGTCAAAATGGCACTTGCACAGGCGCTAATCTGGTGGCGTGTTCCAATCCGCTTCAATGTAATACTACTTCCGGTCAGTGCGTTTGTCCCCAAGGACAAGAACTGTGCGACCAGCGTTGTATCCCCGCCGGCGATCCTTGCCCTTGTGAAGATGATGGAAATGCGTGTACGAATGACTTGATCGTCGACGGCAGCTGCGCGCATCCCGCAAAATCCAATGGCGCGGCCTGCAATGATTCCGATGCCTGCACCCAGACCGATCAATGTAAGAGCGGGCAGTGTACCGGAAGCAATGCGGTCACATGCACGGCCCAAGATCAATGCCATGATGCGGGGGTTTGTGATATAGCCACAGGCCAATGCTCGAACCCGGCAAAAGCGGATGGCGCAAGCTGCAATGATTCCAATGAATGTACGCAGACGGACAAATGCCAGGACGGGGCCTGCGAAGGAAGCAATGTCATAGCATGCACGGCCCAAGATCAATGCCATGATGCGGGGGTTTGCGATACGGC
>JAHFHF010000102.1 GCA_023247055.1 Candidatus Omnitrophota bacterium | reverse complement strand
GTTTCGCTGCTTTTTAGCGAACGACGAAGCAATCTCGAAAGCGAACCTGAGATTGCTTCGGCCTCAATCTGCTTGCTGCCTCGCAATGACAAAGAGGAGGACAAATCCGGGATTGCTTTCCACCCAACAAGATTGGCGGACCCGCCAAATTTTTTCAGGCGGGCGTCCTCAACCCGTTCGCTGCCTCGCAATGACAAAGAGGATTTTATTTCTTTTTTCCTTCCACCTTCCACCTTCCACCTTCCACCTTTTTCCTTTTTCCTTTTCTCTTTCCCCTTCCAACTTCCAACTTCGAACTTCGAACTCTCTCCCTCTCTCCTTACCTCACTCCGCACACGCTCATTACGATCATCCTCAAGCGTCCGGTTAATCACGTCGGCACGCGTCATTGCTTCTTCAGACGTCATGATCTTCGAAAAACGAGGCGCCGCATTCTCGCGGTTCAGGTGATAGACCAGCCAATTGACCATGTTTTCTGGAATCAAAATGTCTGACCAGGCTTCGAATTCATTGAGCGCTTGCGACAGTATTTGACGGGTCACATCGGTGTTTTGCCCTGCGAAAATTTGATCGAAAGTCGAAGCGGCTCCATAGCGGGCGGCGACCTCGTCAAGAATTTCGGCATTTTCATAACGCAAGCGGAAAACAAAATTGGGTGAGCGTATTTCCAAAAGTGCTGGGCCAAAAAATATTTCTGCGTCAGGAATTTGATAACTTTCAATGTTGACTAAAATCGATGCGATTGCATCCAGAAGGTCCATATTTAGTCCTTGGAGACGAATCTCAAGCGTGCGCGGCGTTTCTGTGCTCACGTCTTCCGGAAAAAAGCTGACTTTTTCAAACACGCGCCCTTTCAATTCCTCGGGGAAAAACATGCTGTCCGGAGGGTCATTGCTGTTCATAAAGCTTTGTCCCCTCAGGGCTACAATCTCCCGTCCGTTGTCCGCCCACCTGATCTGCGTATTCAGCCAGTATCTTTTCTCGTCCTCGCGGCCGAAAAAACCGGTGACGTTCAAAATAGTCCCAAGTTGAGCAACCTTATACAGGTAAAAAACATCCTTCTCATCCGGGCCCGTCGTCACAGCGATCGCATTGAGTTCCGGTTTTGCAGTGACTTGATAAGGTGTGTTTTTTAAACGAACGCGTAAATTCTCCACGGTCTCTTCCGTAATCGCCGGCGCGCTGCCGCTGGTGAATAAATCGGTGAGGTCAATACCCCGGTCGGGGGCAAGGGCAACAGGCAGGGACGGTTTAGAACCGATACCACGTTCAGAGATTGCTTCAGCATCACCTGGAACACTGCTTCGCAATGACAAATTTGAAGAGGCATCCATCCTTCCCCCTTTTTCCTCTCCCCTTTCTCCTTCCACCCTCCACCTTCCACCTTCCACCTCTTCCTCTTTTTCCATTTCGCCTTTCCCCTTCAACCGCCACTCCAACAAATCAACAAAATCCAGCACCGAATCGGGATAGCCTTCCACCAGCTGATCCAGAGAATCAATAAGATCGTTCCAATAACCAACCACAACCGTCATCCCTACACCCTGGGCCACCGACTGTTGAATAAGGTCATCGATACTACCGCGATTAATAATTGCAAGTTTTTCACCGATAGCCAAATTCGGCTTAAGAAGTTGTTTCAACCGCGGAAAAACCAATTGCTGAACCACGTTTGCGGGCGCGGCATTAATCATGGTGCGTAATCCTCGCCATTCTTCTTGTGCCGTTAAGCCAACCGCTGCGGTATCTTTTCCTTCCACCTTCGACCTTCCACCTTCCACCTTTTCCTTTTCATCTTCCCCCTCTAACTTTTTCTCCTCATCAAGTTCTAAGAGTTTTTCATAGATCGTCTGAAAAGACAAAATGCCGGAATGCTTCCAGGCGCCAGAGCCAATAATCGGGGTATTGGTGCCGCCAGCAACCCAATATCCGGTGGCTTTTTGATCTTCGAGACGATAGGCATGGAAATAATCTTTGACGGGCTGCGGATCCAAGATAAGCCTGGTTTCTTCGAAACTCTGTGTGGGCACGGAGCCTTCCGGAAACCGGATAAGCGTACCTGGAAAAATATCTTCATAACTGCTGATGGTTTTAAAAACCGAGTAGTATCCGCCCGCGAGATTTTCCAATTCGGTGATAATGGCAAGTACCCGGTTCGCCATCCGCTGTTCTTCGTCTCCAGCTTTAACTTGGGGCTGACGTGTTTCTGCAATAGTCTTCAGCGCCGGCAAGAGGCTCTTAAGCTCTATTTCAAGACGCCGTGCTGTCGCAAGCGGTGAATCTTCATTGGAAAGCGCTGCGCCCGAAGAAAGGGACGGTTCCGAGATTGCTTCAGCCTTAGTTGGCACACTGCTTCGCAATGACAAATCTGAAGAGGCATCCTTCCTTCTCCCTTCCCCTTCCCCTTCGCCTTCCACCGTCGACCTTCCACCTTCGACCTTCTCTTTCCTCTCTTCATCCAGCAGGCGCGGCCAATCGGCCATCTCTTTGATGGCCCTTTCGGCTAATACATCCCGGAGGCTGGCATGGCTCATTTTGTAGATCCTATTGGCGCGATCCATATCCAGGCTCCGTTGCAGCATTTCCCGGACATCGCTTTCCAAGAATAAAATGCCGCCTTCTTTTTTTATGAAAGCGAATGCAAGCTCCATCAATCGTTCAAAAGTCAAAATTTTTTCATTTTGTCTGACGGGAAGCCATGCAACAAAGCGCTCTACAAGATCATCTTTCATAATTTCTTCAGAAGGGATACGGCCCATTGTTTTGTAGATGTCACCCGCAAAGACTTTGGCTGTTAGAGACGCGACATCATGACGGTTCATCATGTCACGGACAATCAGCATGATGGCCGACTCACGGATCGTCTGGCCGGTTTCTTGCTCATATTGCATCAGGGCTTTGACAAGCTCTTGCGCGGATGCACTTCCGATGAACGTTTCTTGGTTTTTTTCTGCCCAAGCCCTGAAAGCGTTTTTTTGTGCGCGGGCTTCCAGGCGTAATTCACGGTTTGAGCGGGTCAATGCCGCTGCAGGAACAAGGGACGGTTTGTCCTCCAAAGGCGGAGAACCTGCCCCTACAACATTCGGGTTGGGGGTCTGAGATTCTTCGCGAAGTTCAGTGGGCTGAGTCCGCTCAGGATGACGGGAAGTTTTGTTTTCCCCTTTTCCCTCTCCTTCCACCTTCGACCTTCCACCTTCCACCCCTTCCTTTCCTTCCACCTTCTTATTCGCACTCGCAATCGCAAGCACCTGGGCATCTTTCTCAAGCCAATCGGCATCGAGCAAAAGCGAGGATGACACAGCTCCATCAGAGCTGCGTACATCCCTGTCCCTGCCTCCGCGCAGGGGCTCGCCATTCAGATATAGCTTCCTTCGTCCGCCTCCTGCGAGTTCTACCGGCTTAACCATGGCATAAACTTGCCCAGCCCTTGTTTTCGGATCACGAATGACACGCAAAGTCTCAATTTCGGATAGTGGCAGATACAATAGAGGGTCAGGATCGCTGTCCCGGCGTACTTCGTCTTCAAAACCTCTTTGCACCGCAAAATAGATGTGCCCCTTGTCTTCGGCATCGAAGTGGTGCTGAAGATCGGTGATATCGTTGGCCGCCTGGGGGGTAAGAAGCTGTTCGTCTTTAAAAACGATGACTTCGTCATTAAAAAACTTTGCGCTAAAATAAAAATGCCGCTCGCCGGCTTTATCCACATAGGTTTTAAAATCCTTAATTTCTTTGATGCCCGCAAGCTGCATCCAATGAATAGTTTTCTCCGTGTCCGTATAGCTTTCAGGAATGTCGAGCCGGCGGTTTAAACCATCGGTGCCTCGCACATACAAAAGATCATCCTGATCTTTGATCAACGCGTAGACTACGTCGTCGGACAAGGAGTCAGGCGTACTTTTGGCAGACATCAGGGCCAGAATGCGGCGATAGTTTCCGGCAAACGATTTATCATCTCCTGCCTGCAAAGACTCGGAATCTTTCACTAGCACATAATCGCTGGAATCTCCCGTATAACTTCCCGTGTAGTAGACGGCTGATTTCTTTTCTTGAGCATCCCAGACTACGGCTGCCGGTCCGATAAAATCAAAACGCGTGGCTGCGGGCGTTCCGATGCGTTCGACATTGCGGTAAATAATAGGCTTCCGGCCCGCTTCGACGACCGTATAAAAATAATCAAATTCTTTTGAAATGGGATTATAGACATGTCCAATCGTTGAAACACGCTGCGCCACGACCATTACGTTTGTTTCTCTGTTGATGGAGGCCAGTGACTCAGGAAGAATCTTGGCTATAGCGGTTTGACTTTTTTCCGTCACATAGGCGGCATTGACATCGCCTGTTTCAGGATGGACCGTAAGAAAGCCTTCTCGCATCTTTAATGAAGAATCTCTGGCGACAGAACTCATGCCTCCGGGCACAGACTCAAAGAGGCTTTGAGACGGCCCTACGAGCAGAAATCGAGCCATGCCGTCCGGCGGAACAACCACCTGAAAATCGGTGATCTCTCCGGGAATATCGCCCCGCATTTCATAAACACTGCCGTCGGAGCCACGGATAAAGTTTTTTCCGTCTTTGGTACGCACGAGCGCATACAGCGTATTGGGCAGGCCTTGGGCAAAGTTTCCGGCGGATAATGCTGCCTGGGGAAGGGACAGCGCCGAAGCAATATCCTCTTTCCCTTCCACCTGTTCTTCCGCTTTCCCCTTTCCCCCCGCCACTGAAGCATCGGCGGGCCTGAGGCTTTCCTCTTTTTCCGGTAAATCAAACCGATAGACTACAATGGTTTTGCCTTTATCCTGCAAGCCGTCGCGCCGTTCGCCGCCGCCGAATTCCTGCGAAACAATCGTATTGCCCTCGACCCGGCTCACAACCGCAAGGTTGAGCAGTTCGACCGCGCCTCCGTAAACTCCCCGCATTGAACGTTTTTCCTTGATCTGCAGCAAATCGCCGGGTTTTAATCCGGCAAGATCATCGAAGCCTTTCCAGCCCGTCACAAATTTTTTGTTTTCCGACATCAACGGCCAGGAAGCAATCATGGCCAGTTGGTTGCCCACCGCCAATTTCTCTTCCTTCGAACCCGCTGTCTGAACAAGTTCAAGGTACTGCCGGGCAAGCGCCTCAAAATGGGTTCTGGCTTTCGCGACAAATTCAAACAAGATCTGTTCACGTGCCAAGGTAAGCCTGGCGCGTTTTTCGTTCCAAACTTCTTTATTAACCAGAGTCGAGTCATCCAGATACGGCGCAATGGCACCTAAACGCAGGTGTTCAAGAGTCGCGTCCCAGTCGATACGCCAAAAAATATTGTTTTTGCGGAAATCCTTGCGGAGTTCCCAGTCTTTGGCAAAAAATCCAAAAAGAAAAGTCGCGACTTCACCGTTTTGGGTATTTTCGGAAATAACCATACCCCCCGGCAGATCCTCGACTTCATAATTGGCATGAGCGGGATTTTCACCCGTTAAAGACAGAATGCGGCATAAATCACCCTCCTGCAAACGCTCTGGATTAAAAACGGGCACAAAACACTCTCCATGGGTCAAACGTATCACTTCACCTTCAATTGCATCGAGGCGATTTTGAATGCGCTTGAGAGCCTCGTCTCTTTGCGGGGTCTGGGGGTTTTCGATCCATTCGCGCAGCTGGCGTGAAAGTTCAAGCGTCTCGGCGCGCCTTTGCATCAACGTTTCGATCCGCGGGTCGTCTTCGGCCGTGATGTAATCCACAATCGCTTGGACGGCGGGTTTGGAACCCGCCACTACAGCATTCGGGTTGGCGGTCTGAGATTCTTCGCGGAGGTCCGTGGGTTGAGTCCGCTCAGAATGACGAGAGGTTTCGTCCTTTATCTTTTCTGCCGTTTCTTCCTCTTCTCCTTCCACCTTCGACCTTCCACCTTCCACCTCATCTTTTTCTCCTGTTTTCCTTCCACCTTCCACCTTTTCTTTAAGAATGGTTAAATCAAAAAGCGGGAAACTAGCCGTAAAAGATTCGCCAGATTTTAAATCGATCTTTGCACCTTGCGTCTCCGTTTCTTTCGCAAAAGCATACATTTCCGTCTGTTCCCAGTTCGAAACGAGAATCGTCACTTTGCGCCGGCCTGTCTTGAGTCCTGGGTCAAAAACCCATGAAACGACCGTGTCGCGTGGCAGGGCAAGCTGGCGTCTTTTTCCGGCCCAGAGAGCGGCCATCTTCGCCTTCCAACTTTGACTCGCTTTAGGTGCGAGAGACAAGATAAGCGGCGATGCCGCGCCGCCCACTTCGACTGCGGCCCGGAAAATAGAACCGGTTTCATCTTTTTTGGTTTCAGCATTGATGAGGGCTAAAAAACCGTCGGAATCGGTTGGATTGTGAATAACCCTGAAAATAGGCACATTCGAGGAAGGGGCACTCAAAGGGAATCCAAGGTATATGCTAAATGTCTCATGCTCATCGTCTGCGCTCATAGGGCCGTGCGGATCACCCGCCTTTTCATGGACATCCCCGCGTTTTATAAAATCGGGCAGCGGAAAAGCTCTTTCAGCAAAACTTGCAAGCTGTGTCAATGCCTGCAGCGGCAGCAGTCCGGAATTTGGCGGATAGACATCCGTCAATAATTCGGTTAAATTGACTTCATCACCCTGGCGAACCACTTTTAGCACTTTAAAGGCGGGTGGCTCAGGCGTCAGGCCTAGAGATAAAGGACCGACGAGTTTATAACGCAAGTAATTAATCTCAACGAGGCCCCGGCGCGCAATCTCCTGCAGCCACTCGTTTTCAGACCAAAGCTTCTTGGGTTCAAAAAAGATTTCGTTATTGACGAATCCCACAATGGCGGACAGTCCGTTTTCATAAACAAGGCGCATAAATACTGATTGACGGCCGTTATCTTCAGCAGCGGTCCAGATCGACTGCACCTCAGAAATGTCCATGGAATTTAGAATAGTCTGCGCTATGTTATCCCAGTATCCATAGCGCATTTCTTTTGTACCCTTGGGCAATCCAGGCCCCTCATCAAGCCAAACGCCCAAACTTTCGTTGCTCTTAAATTTCAACCGGTCCGGGTACTTGGGATCGGCAGCGAAAGCCTGCCCTGCCTCCAACAGCACGGCTTTGAAAATGTCCCATTTTTCAATGTCCGTGTGCTCTGAAAATGGCATCACGAGCACCGCATTCGGGTCGATACCGCGCTCTGAGATTGCTTCAGCCTTATTGGGTACGCTGCTTCGCAATGACAAATTTGAAGAATCGTCCGCCCTTTCCTCTTTTCCCGCTTTTCCTTCCACCTTCCACCTTCCACCTTCCACCTCTTCCTCTTTTCCTTCCACCTTCGACCTTCCACCTTCCACCTTCCCCCCTTCCAACTTCTCACTTCCAACTTCTAACTTCTCATCATCTCCTTCCACCTTTTTCGGAATACGCAACAGCGTCAGCTCAAAGGAAGGAAACTCCGCATGCAAAAGCCCGGGTTCGGCAAGGCGGGTGTCGTTGAATTTGACTTTGGCGCCTGCAATACGCCGCAGTCTTCTTTGAAGCGTGTGCATGACCATGACGTCCCAGACCGTCACGGTTATTTCAAGAGTGTTTT
>JAHFHF010000026.1 GCA_023247055.1 Candidatus Omnitrophota bacterium | reverse complement strand
GTTTACCCTGCGTTGAAGTCTTATCCGAAACTTGAAACCTGGTTTACGGATGATACCGGCAGTATTCTTGAAAATCTGATTGGGCAGGAAGCCGAGGATGATGAACTGAATTTGCTTCTCAGGCCGTTTACTGAGAACCGGGATTTTGTGCTGGCGATGAAAGCCAAATGGCAGAACGCGGAAAAAATTGAAATCGAAGATGCTGAGAAACTTTATCAATTGCGGCGTATGGCCCGCAGCCTGCGCACTTTTCCGCAGCTTTGGGAAATCCAGTCTGGAAACGGGCGGATTCGGCGTGTCAAAAGCACCGCCGCGCCTGAAAAAACCGAAGCCGGCCTTCCTCCCCAGACACTTTATGCCAACCCGACTTTTATGTCCGCGCTGACCACTGCAAAGTATGTTCAACATGCGTTAGATCAAAACAATGGAAAGCTGATCTTGGGCGACCTTGCCGGCGGTGCCTTGGCGCAGGCGCTCGATCAACTGGGTGTCAAACCCCCGGATGCCGGTTTTCAGTTTTATGAACTTGATCTTGATCCGGATTCTCTGCGTCAAAAGCGCCCGCCGCGGTTTGAGGCCGTGCGCGGACGCTATTATCATCGCGTGACCGGCGATGCGGCGGCGTTGTCTTCCGTGGAAGGTTTTACGGAGGAAAAGTTTGACTTACTGACGCCTGTTTTTATCTCCGATTTTCTTGATCCTGAATGGGTGCGCAGCCTGTTTTCCGAGATGAACCGCGTTTTGAAAAAAGGCGGAGAAGCGGTCTTGACCCTGCCGCAGTCCTCGCGCTTAACTGAAAACGCCATTCAAGCTTTGAAGCGCCTGGGGTTTGAAATCGAGGTTGCGCCGATGCGGGCCGGGCACACCGCCCGCGACTCATGGATTGAAGCCATCAAAGAGCATTATGGCCATACAGTGCTTGGCGATAGCATTGCCGAACAGGTCCGCAGCATGAAATCCAAACAGTCTTCCGTTGTGATTCTGAGAAAAAGTGAAACATTCAAGGGGGATTTGGCGGGCATTCCGCTGGAGGCGTTCCGGCTTGAAAAAACAGAAACAGGCCAAAACGGCAGGGCCGCTGGGGAAGAGTTGTTTAATTTTTCGCCGGAAGCCATGCGCCGCTGGCAAGAAGCGGCCCGTTGGATGGTCGGAGATTGGAAGTCCGAAGATCTCGAAATTTATGATCCCGCGGCACCCACGCTGACACGCGCTGAAATTTTAAACCTTTTTCCGGAAATCGAATCGGAAGAAGCGCTGGAGCATCTTTATGCGCAGCGGTTTATTTTTTCTTCCGAGCAGCAGCAGGGTAATCCGTACGAACTCATTGTGGATGTTTACACCTACTGGAAAGCCGGTATCCAAAACTTTCGCAAGGATGACATTGAAAAATTGGCGCAGTTTTACCGCACCGGCCCGCCTCAAGACGGGAATCCGCCTGGTTTTCTCTCCATGCCGGACTTGCTCAGGGCCTTCGAAGACAGCGCCGATTATTTTGCGTCCCTGAACTTGAATCGCCGCGCCGCTGGCTATGAATATTTTGAACGCAATCAGAAACTCGAAAAAACTATTCGTGCGAAAATCCAAGAAGTTGAAGCCCATCTCAAAACATTTTCACAAGCCCATCCATTGACCCATCTGGCTATTCCGGCCAAGCAGCGCAGCCGTTTTGGATTTCACGCGCAGTTTTCCGCATTGCATCAAGCCGGGCCGGAAAAACTCTGGAGCCCGCAGCGCCTTGCCGGCTTGAACTGGTTTATGCAAGATATTCATAAGCCCGCGGATAACACACTGGCCGCCTGGCTTGAAAATCCGCCGGACCTGGAACCGGACTCTCAGGCGCGCAGTGAAATGCGTACCGAAGATTTGCAAGATTCGAATTGGCAGGTCATGTTAGAAAACGCCAAGGACGATCCGGCTTTGCACGAGCATGTTTTGAAAACTGCGCTGCAGGTAGGCGCGCATCTGCAGGGTTTAAAAGAGCAAAAAAAGTTAAAGACCGCAAAGCCGTGGACAGATCCTTTTGAGACGGCGCTAAGTGAGTTAAAGCGGATCGCCGGTTCTGAATTTGAGGATCAATGGGAGGAAAGCTATGGTTTTCCACGGGACTTGCCGGAAGACCCCACGGCAATTGCCAATCGCTTGAAATCCTACCGGTTTTTTAGAATCTCCGAAGCGGACGTGCGGCAAGCGGAGGCCTTTATCCAGGAATGGTTCTCAACCCCAAGTGACCAGCAGTCTAAACTTTTGCACAGAATCAAAGTCTGGGCTGCCGGTGAGGAAGACCAGTATACGAATTTGAAATCATTTAACCGCCGGTTATTTTTTCGGGCGAAGTGGCATAGCGCCGCCGAAGCCGGCCTGCAGATTCCTTTCGAGGACCTGGCCGCGGCCAATGCTTTTTTTAGTAAAAAGTTTGTTTTCTTCGGCCAGCTGCACCAGCTTCCGCCCAAAGAACTTTTACCCGTCGTTCAGAGTATTTTGCAAGCCGCGCAGCAAGACAATCTTTTTACGCCGCCGGAAAGGGTACAGCTTTTTCAAATTGCCGATCAAGTGTTGACCGATGCTGAACTCAAGGGCTCCCTGCCCGGCCGTCATCAGGGCACAGTGACTTTTGATGTGAGCCGGTTGGATACCGCAAGCCCTTTCCGGCGCTATGCGGCCCCCCGTTTTGATTATGCACAAAAAGCATCGGGTGAGGTCTGGAATAAAAAAGCTTCGGCAACGATTACTAGAGCCATAAGAGAAAAACAATGGGCGCCTTTGAATAGTTTGCTGCAGCGAGCCAGTGCTGCGGACCGGGTGCAATATTTCGGATCGATTACGAAAAGCACGACGCATTTACAAAGCACGGAACTTGAAAAATTCATTGAGACGGGGCTGAGATACGTGGATTCAATTCTGGAAATAAGCGTATGCTGGGCCCTCTCTGACAGTGAACCGGCGATAAAAACCAATGCGGGCATCCAAAAAAAAATAACTGAGCGGTTTCTGAAGCTGCTGCAGGATCCGCTGCAGCGGCGTGAATTCGAGCAGATGCTGGCATCTAACATTGCCTATGCGAACTATTTCGGAGGGCCCTTGTGGAATGCCGAGAAACTATTTTTGAGCACGATCAAGGGCACAAGCGCTGCCCAAGGAATCGTGTTTTCCGGCCAGGACAATCCCTTGCTGGCCGTCTTGAAAGACGGCCTGAGAGACGGCAGCGACCCTGGCCTTATTTTGGGACTGCATTATCTGATTGGAGTCCCCATCACGGAAGATGTCAATCAAACGGGAGTGATAGCCGAAATTTCGAAGGAACTGCGCCACGTGCTTTATGAAGCGGATTTTGAAAGGGATTTACTTTCAGAGATTCCCTCGGCGGGCAGTATTCCCTTCATTGAGTATGAGATGCGCCTGGAAGCCGCCGCCGCCCTGGGCAAGTGGTTTTACCGTAAAAGCCGCGAAGGAACGCTTAGTGCGGACGCGCTGGCACAGCTTCGCCGGCGGGCTTTGCATTGGCTGGATCTTTTGACGGCGTATTACCACAACGACGATGCTGCCAAAACGCGCGCTGAGTTTTACGAAAATTTTGAAACCATGGCAGCGGGGGATTTTTTACCTGCAGACCCCTTGGAAGCGGTCAACCACCTGGCCGGCAAACGCGTTTGGCAGGTTCCGGATTCAGATCTGCGCCGCGCTGAAGACTTGCTTAAGGCCTGGGTGGATGCGCCGGAAGCGGAACGGCCGCAGGCCTATCAGGCCATCGAAGCCTGGGTGGATGAGTTCTGGAAGAATCCAAACCAGCAGGATCGTGCGATCAACCGCCTGTTCCTGCTAAGAACCAAACTCAACGCATTACTCTTCGCGCGTCAGGGGATGACTTTAGAACAGCTTTTACCATTTAAATCGACGCCTCTTTTTTCGCGCCTGCCCATGCCGGAACAAAACCCTGCGGTGTATGTTTTGCAATTGCAGATGTTATTTGAAGCTTCCAAAGATCAGCGCCTCAGCGCGGAAGAACGTTTTGATTTATTTCAACACCTCACCGCCTTTTCGGTCAAGGCCCAAGGTTTTCATGACCTTTTTATGCGGCAGGCGGCTCAGATCGATCCGCGCAGCCCGCTGGTTTTTTTGAAAGGGCTCAATGTGACGGATCCCCTGCTTCCTGAAGAAGAAAAGCGCGCGCAGGCCGCTTTGCAATCTTTACAAAACCCGGATAGTCAAACTGAAGCGGCGATTCAACAGGCCGTCCGTGACTTGAATCCTAAAGAATTAAAATTCTTGCTCAATCACCGGGCGATGCTAGACAGCCGTACGGTGCGCTCAAAAGATTTTAATACGAGTTTTATTCGTGTTGTGACGGAAGTCATGCTGGCCCGTTCGGCGGCGCCCATGGAGGCCTATCTCAACCTGTTTTGTATTCTCGGGCAGTTCAACGATGGGGCGTGGAATCGAGAAACACTGGATCCTCTCCGGCTCTCTTTTGAAGAGTACCTTAAAACTCCGGCTGGAGCGCAAGCTTTTCTGGAAACGTTGCGCAACAATTTCAGCGCTCAGTTTTATTTAGGCCGGGGCTTGATTAGAGTGTCAGCCGACGCAACAGGAATCAGAGACTTCTATGGTCCGCAATCCGATGCCGCGCTGCGGGAAATCTTGCTGCATGAAATGAATCGGGCTGTCCGCGATGCCGACATCTATAGCTTTGTCAGTGTTGTGCGATTTGTGGGCCTTTATCTCGGATCGTTAGCGGCCGGAATGCCGGAATCCCAAAAGGCGAGCAGGGACGCGGAAGATTTTCTGACGGAATTGATGCAGATTTATCTGAATTCGTCAGCAGAAGACACAGGGGCGCTGCCTTGGAGTTGGTTTCTAGCGGATTTCGAATTAAACAAAGCTGCGTACCGAATCGGAAATCTGATTTACCGGCGCCGTCAGCTGCAAACCGGCAATGAGCCGGAAGAGCGGCGGCGAGCCAAACATTTGCTGGAGATGGCGCTGGCGCAATCCGAAGAAGCCACGGCGGAAGCGTATCTGCAGAAACAGCAGGCCCTGATGAAGATTTTTGATCAGGCTGCCGCGGGCCTGCAACCCCTGCCCGGCGATGTGCTGCCGGCCGCCGATTATCTGGCACAAAAGGCCGCGGAAGGCCATAAGATCTGGACTGCGGCGCCCGCCGACCATGTCTATGCGGAACAAAAAGTGAAAGCCTATTATGCCGCCCCGGATTTAAAAACCCGCCGGGAAATTCTCACTGAGCTTAAAGCCTGGGCGGAGGTGCCGGATGATTTCTGGGGCAATGAATCCTTAAGCCGCCGTTACCTCTTGCTGATTAAACTTAATTCGCAAGCGCCCTTTGCGCCTGAAGGGGTTGCATTGCGTGCCTTGTATAAAGAGTTTAAAACAGCGATTGCGCCTAAAGACTTTCCTTTTACCCAAGAGCCGCCGATGAGGGCGTTGGAGATTCATTTGCTTTCAGAGGCGCTGAGCGACTCTGAATTCAAAACCGCATTTGAACAGCAGGGTTTGCATCAATTTCTGATACAGGCAGGTATTGATAACGATGCTTCGGGGAAGAGTTTTGCAAGCGTTCTTCACGGCGTAAGCCCGGCAAGCCCTTTAAAAATTTTAGAACCCGAGGCATTTAGAATTATCCCTGTGGTTCCCGACGGAACTCAAGCGATTCAGCAGATCGGATCCATGGCGCTGCAAGAAGTTTTGGAGTATCTGAACAGTCTTTCCATAACAGAGCATGTTTATTCCGCACAAGTGATCGATGCATTGCTTTCGAGATTCGATCAATTGCTTGGGGCCGAAGACTCGAAAGCTGAGTTTCTCCGGTTCATCACGGCCAATACAGGGCGAGTCCAATGGATCGCGCGGGCACTGACATGGGCATCCTCAGGCCGGTCTCCGTATACCGATCTCGCGGGAAAGGCTTCCCACCTTAAGGAAACGCTTCAAGAGGCTGTCTTGAACGGACATTCTTTCGAAAGGCAGGCGGCCCTGACGTTTCTTTATGCCTACGAAACACTCATTGCGCGTCTCCATCCCAAGAAGCCCGCTTCGGAAGAATCCGCAAAATTCATGCGCGAAATCATCGAGCAGAATTTAGAGTTATTGAAAAGAGATTCTGACGAGGCTTACCAAATTGCGGTCTGGCTTTTATATACCGGTCTTCACGAAGAAGCCGCAAAGCAGTTTGGAAAGATGGTTCGCGAGGCATCTGTAGATCAAAAAATAATTTTACGGGCCAAAGCAGTGCGATACCTTGAGTTTATGGCTGCCGTTGTGGATGATGCGGCAATGGCACGGCGGCTCTCGAATGTTTTTGAAGCCGCGGCGGCCGATACGCTGAGCGCTCTGCCCAAAGGCATCCGGGCAACCGCCCATGCGCTCGCCGATCAAAAAAATCTTTGGCAGGTGAACCCCGTGGATATCGCGTCGACTCTTGTGTTTGCGCAGGAGCTTGTAGAGGCGGGTTCTGATGCCAAGCGTAGTTCGGTCATGGCCCGAATCAAAGCCTGGACGGCCGATACAGGCCCGGACCCCCTTGGCAATAAAGCTTTAAGCCGTCAGATGATGGTGTATGCCAAGTTGATGCGGCTGGCGGTGCTGACGAGCCCACGGCCAGGAGTCCCTGGGATCCCGTCTTATGAGAACTTTCAAAAAGCCAGGGAAGTTTTTACGGCCGGATTTAAAGGATTATTACCCGTGGCAGCCTCGGTGAGCGGCGAGGATGTGTTAAAAGCGCAGATCGCGCTTGAAGCCTCGCGGGATTCTGTTTCATTGACGCCGGAGGAATCATGGCATCTGCTGATTTTAGCCCAGCAGTTCTACCAGTCTGTCATTCGAACCATTTCCGGATTTTCCGGCAGGCTTGACCCGCAAAGCCCCTTGAGTTTTTTTGATGTGCCTGCAGCGTCCACCAAAGCCGTGGATGCCATGACGCTGGAAGCTCAGATCAAAAATGCTGAAACGATCGAAGATCTCTTGGCTGTCGCTATGGCGGTGGCTGCCAAGCAGGACAATTTTAAGGTTTTCAATGCCACCAATCTTGCGCCGTGGTTTAACCGGTTGAACGAGTTTTTGCAATCAGACCAAAATAGAAACCGGTTTCGCGATTGGATTGCCAGAGACGGCGGCACGCAGTTCAATGTTTTTTTAGCAGTCGCTTCCAGGGAAGCCGTGGGTGAGGCTTTGCGGATCCCTGCGCCGCTGGAAAAAAGAACGGGCAATGCTTTGCGCGATACGCTGTTTTCTTTCATTCAAGACTCTAGCATGCATAACCGCTTTCGCGGTTTCCGGATGGTCTCTCATTTTGCATACGCCGGTCTGAAGTTGACTCGCGCCGGTTACCCTGCAGAGACGGCCAAACCGGTGCTGGAGCTCTATGGTGAGATGTTGGATTCTTTGATCGATGAAGGCTTATCGGGAGGGTGGGAAATATCGGCAGCTTTGGAACAGTTTTTTCGGACCAATGATACGGAGATTTTTACGGGACTGCAAATGGTCGAACGCCTCAACCACAGAATCGCCGCCGCAGCTTTACAGGGCAGCGATGTCAACATCCGCGGCCAGCGCATTTTAGAAATGATCATTGATCTACTGACGCAGACCTCGCGCGATCTGGACATCGATGCGCAAATTCAGGCCATGCGCGCTGCTTTTAGGGGCGCAGCGCTCCCGTCGTCCGGACCGGCGGACCGCCAAGCCGCGCCCCCGCAGCTTTGGAGCCTGACGGATGAAGAAATCGGGGTGCTCACGGGGCACCTGCAAACCATTTTTGATAGTTCCAAAACTCCGGAAACGCGCGCACGGGCTAAGCAGGAACTCAGAGATTTTCTGGATGCCGGCGACATTACGCATTTTCAAACCTGGTCACGCATGAGCCTTGTCAACGAACTGCTGTCTGATCACATTCGGAAGACTCCGGAGACATTGTATGATCCTCAAACGGTACGTGACGGATTTAAGGCGGTTATTCAGCTTGATCAGCCCGAGCACTTGCTGCAATTTACCCAGCTGAGGCTTGAAGCCGCTAGCGACCCGCGTTTGAGTTTTCCTGTCCGGAAAGAAATCGTCACCAAGGTTTTAAATTATTTGGAAACGCCAAAGACGAGGAGAAATTTACAGACGCAGGCTGTTCAAGACCGTTTGAAAACAATTTCTGAGGATTCGCCGCTGACATTGCTGAGCTCTTTAAATGCTGCGCCGGCGCATAAACGGATTACCTGGGACTCGATTCCGGATTTTGACAATGCCGCTGAACTGATGATGGCGCTCGATGAGCCTGGCGCTCAGGATGTTGCTGCGGTCGAAGCGCCGAGATTTTTAAGCAAACTCAACGATCTTTTGTCTGACCCGCAGGAACGCCGGAGTTTTCAAGATTTTTTAAGGCATCATTTGTTTGCAAAATTCCGTTTGCTGACGCTGCTTGATCAACTGCAAACTCCGGATTTGTTAGAACGTCCAACGGGCTTGCCTCATTTTACACAGGCCCTGGACGAAATGCTTGGCAGCAACGATCCTCTCATGGCCATGAGCGCGCTGCCTGTGATGACAAAATATGCGGAGCGTTTGGAGAAGATGGGCAATGCCCGGCAAGCTAAACAGTGGACTTTGGAGCGCGCGGTAACGCTTATGCAAAGCGGAAGGCCGTTTTATGAATACGGAACGGTGTTGATCTCGCTGGCGCTTGCCGGCAAATCGGCCATTTTTGAAAACAGGAGTATTGCCGCCGATTTTTCAGCAGGGGACCAATCGCCGCAGGTGGAGATGTCCGCGCCTGTCCGGGGCACCCGTGTGGAGGCTGTCGCTGAGTTTGTCGAAGAAGCTTTAAAAATTCTACTGCAATTTCAAAAAGCCGGGCAGACCGTTTCCTGGCCGGATTTAGGCGAACTGACGCGCGAATTTGTCTATTTTGCCGGCAGCGTCAATATACCGGAAACGGAGTTGCGCAGGCTTGTACTGCAAGTCCCTGATAACGAACCGCTGACAAACAACCGTTTCAAAAAAATTCTGAAAGAAGCCGGAGCACCGCTGCCGGTTGAGACGCGTCAGCCTGAGCTGTGGAACTGGAGTCAGGCAGAAATGGATCAGATTAGCGTTTTTGTCACGCAGATGCTTGAAGCGCCGGATGAAAGAATGCGCGCCAAGGCCAAGGATGATCTCAACACTTACGTGCACAAGCCGAAATCGAAAGTGAACGTTTGGGCACGCGAAATCCTTACGCAAATTGTCATATTGCATCAAGCCAAACAACACGATTATACCTGGATTAATTTGGCAGACACTTTGGCGTTGAGTAAAGCCCAATTGACCGTCGAAATCGAAGAGGAAATGCAGATGATGCAGATGCTGATCGAGGCCAGGCAAGATCTAAGGCTGGATGTGTCGAGCCGTTTTTCGATCTTGGCGTCGATGGCGTCCTTTTGGCGTACGATGCTCAAAGATCTTGGCCCTCGCGCCGCCGATTCTTTAAGAGATATTCCGGATGATCACCCCTTGGCGCTCTTTAAACCCTGGGTGTCGCGGAGCCGTTTTGAGGGCGATGCTATTCACTTTGAAACGATCCAGGATTATACGGACCAAGTCGTTTCAAAACTGTCGTGGCCCGTGCTTTTTACCTTGAATCAGCGGGAACTGATCCAGGAGCTGGACCGGCTGCTCTCAGACGCGCAGGCCCGTCAGGAGTTTCAAGCCCTGTTGATCCAATCCGATGCGGTGGTTGTCATGCTGCGCCGTTTGATCGAGGCCATGACAGACCCCGAGATGTTAAAAGCCGCAGGCCATAGTTTTCCGCATATCCGGCTTTTGCTGTCGGAGATGGAAAAAAGTGATGATCCCCAAACCCTGTGGACCGCCAGCACGATCCAAGTAGTTTACGCAGAACAGCTGCGGCGGCTGAACTATCCGGATAAGCAGGTTGAATTTTTAATCCAAAAAATAGCGGATGTTCTGGCCCGCGGCTCGCTAATGGCTTCTACGCCTGTTTTGTCGAGTTTGCTGGGGACCTATGCACAATCGGCGTCGACCAAGGCAGAACATTTTACCGCGCGGCTTGATCTGTTGGAAAAAAGCTTGCAGGAATTAGCCCGGCGAAAGCAAGTGCAAGCCAGCATTCCCATGCCGGCACTGACAGAATTTACACGTTATTTGCAGTTTTCAGCAGCCCATATCGGAGTTTCCGAACAAGAAATGCGCGCTGCTATGCAAGTGGCCAAGGGTGAGCCGCTCACGCATAACCGCTTCAAAAAAATTCTGGGAGAAGCGGGCGCTGATCTTTCTCAAGCCGTGCCGGAAGGCTATCGCCAAATACTCCGAGACCTCCAAGAGCAAAAATTTTGGCCTTTATCAGACAGGGACAAGCAATTTATCCATGACTCGCTTCAGGCGCTTGTCACGGCGCCGGGGCGCCTTAGCAAGGGGCATTCTAAAATCCAGCCCTTGATTCGTTTTATCCTGGCAGACTCGAGACCGGGCGTGCTCTATGCCCGGCAGGTTTATGCGCAGCTTACCTTTGAAAAATTGCTGATGGAAAATAATACTTCCCTGGAACGGAGCCGGGATCTTTACCAGCTGATACCCGACTTTCATCCCGGGGATTTCACGAAGAGCATGATCAGCTTGCTCTCTGCGCTTAAGGTGTACACCGAGGTGATTGACGATCCTGACACCGCGGTATCGCAAAAACAAATGGCGGCGTATCTCTTTCAGAAAAAATATCCCGAGATCATTTTATGGCTCAAAGGCAGGCAGCCTCTGCGGCAGCTTACGGAGTTAAAGGAAATTTTCGGAGAACGGGTTATTTTACGCCATCGCATCACCGACGATGAGTCGAGCGGGGATACGCCGGTCATCGCCATTTTAAATCATATTAGCGACCAGGGAGGAAAATCGGGGGAGTCCAGCTTACCGCTCGAAAGTATTTTAGGCATTGCGCGGCAATTTAGTGACGCCCTGGAAAGCGCCGAGGGAAAGGAGGATTTCCGGCAAGTGCTGTCCAGTCCGGCGGACCGGGTCGTGCTTCACGGTTATTTAGAGAATGTGCTGACCCAGAACGGGCTTTTTTTTACCGAGGATTTTAAGAATCTCCGCGCGGCTCTTTTGGAAAGTTTATTAAGCCCGGATATCCATGCTGCCGCCGGCGCAACGGCTTTGTATGAGGAGCTGCATTCGGCCAGGATTCAAGGGAAGCTGCAGCCCGGAGCCTTCGATTTTATTTTGGAATCAGTGGGAGAATTATGGGTCCGCAATGATTTTGAGGATAGGGGCATGGGTGCGTTTTCTAGAGTGCTTTTTAAAATACTCTTGAGCCCCGAGGATTCTCAAACGTCAAATCCCGCAGCCTATGAATCCGCCGTGCTGCGATTTGAAAATCTGCTGCGTCAGGCGCTGGTCCGCCAGCCTGAAAAAGCGCCCCTTTACCGTGCACGCGTCGAAGTGGCCTTAAGACGTTTTGTTCAAGAATGGGCCGATTATGGTTCGGCGGGCTATCAGGAGATGCGGCGCATTTTCCAAGTCCCGGACGGAAAAGATATTTATGCCGCCAATCGCTGGTTCCGCGTTTTAGACGAAGTTCCCAATCCTCCGACTTCTTCCACGCTGCCGGATAACGGCGCTGCCAAGGTCAGGGAACTTTTGGAGGCAGTTGCGGAATACGAAAACCAGACGCTTTGGGTTCTTACGGATGAGGAAAAGACCCGGATAGCCCACTATATCGAAAGTTATATTTCCGCGGATTCGAATGCGGCAGCGGATCAAGCTCTGCAAGGTTATGAAGATTTTCGCAAGGCGGTTCAGGGGCCCAAAAACTGGGCGCGCACTATTTATGGCGGCATGCTGTATGAACGCTACCGGACTTCAAACCGGATATCCCTTAAAGACTCCAAGAAATTAAAAAATAATTTTGCGGGGGTAGTTACAAATTTGACAAAAATACGGGAGTTCGTCGGGGTGCTTAAGGTTTTGCATGAATTTAGACAGGATCCGGAATTTAAAAATGACCGGTATTTTGCTGAGGTTTGGTCTATGTCTTGTTATGAAAACCTGACGAATTTTTTTGTTGGCCCTGAAAAAAAATATCTGGGAGATCCCAGCATGCAGAAGTTGGGCCCTCTGACCGGATGGTGGCTTTTTCCGCCGTTTGTGGACTCCACAGCGCGGGGCACCCCTGAAAGCTTAAAGGACGTCCAATCTCTGGCAGAGTTAATCCGGTTTGATATTTTGCAGGCTCCCGCAGCGAAAGAAGAGGCCGAAGCTTATTTGCTGCGGCTTAACGATTTGTTGGCCGGGCCGGAAGAGAAAAAGCAATTTTTAGAAGCGCTGGGCTCCTCGCTAATGTGGTTCAAGAAGCTGGAAGGCGCGATGCATCTTGTTCCTGCGGTTTGGGACAAGCGCGATGTGCGTTTCGAAAATTTAAGGCAAGCCGTGCTGCAGACTGCGCGCTATGGCGACGACCGGCAGTTGACAGTGCTCAACCATTTATTGATCAAGGCCTATACGTCTTCGTTCCTGAAGAAAGAGGACCTGGAGGGGTTTATGCCGCAAATTCTTGATGGGCTGGTGCAGGCGCATGTGCGCCAAATACCCGGAGCGCTTTTTTGGATTTACGTGAGTTTTGCCCGGGCGGTCTGGCCGAAGAATTTTGAGCCGGAAAAATTGCAGGCCCACGTGGATCGTTTTGTGCGGGCCATTCAAAAAGAACAGGGCCAAGGTCATGTTTTCGATCGGGGCGCTCTTGACCGGATGGTGCGGCTTTTTGTGCGCCTGGCTGCCAAGCTGGATATCGGTTACCGCGATCTTCAAAAAGCGCTGGGCACGCCTGAAAATGAGGACGTCTATGAAAATAACATTTTTCTGCGGTCGCTGAAGACGCAGCCGGCCGCCGCGAAAACGCCTCTGCAAGAACAAGCTTATGTGCCCACGCAAGAAGAAGTCCAAGAAACAACACAAATTATTCGCGAAGTTCCGCAGCATCCGCTTTGGCAGATGGATCAACAAACGTATGACGAGATCCAATTGCATATTTCCATGATGTTTGAAGCGAGAGATGCTGAGCAAGTCGCATCGGTTTATCAGGACTTTCAACGAGATATCTTTCCGGAAGGACTGTCCAGGGAACAGGAGTTGAGCCGCAAGCTTGCGGCCTTTCTCCTTTTCTTTGATTTGCGTTACCACTATGCAGGCAAGACGCAAGAGACAGTCTTGCGCAAAACCGCTTTTTTGTTTCAGCCCCTTATGGTTGAGATTGACGGCACAGACAAGATGCCGGTCGAAGCCGCCAAAGAACAGTTGCTGCTTGAGGCTGCGCGGGACTCTACAGCGCTTTTTAATTCGCAGCAGCAGGTGCTGCTGCAGGGCCTGCAGCGGCGTCGCTTGATGATCATCATGGGCGGAGGGCTGGCGGCGGAGCCTAAATTTCTTTTTCAGAGTTTACTGAATGAATTACCCCGCGACCATGTATTTTCTTTTTTCAGAAATGACTTTGAGAAAGTTTTGGGTTTCGAGCTTTCCACCGCAGAGGCTGAAGCCTTGACGCAGCTTCAAAAAAGCGGCGATTGGGCCGGAACTGAAAAATTCGCAGACCGCTCACCCAAGCACAGGGTCGCAGTTCTGAAATCGTTGTTTTCAGCCGAAGGCAATTTATCAAAACCAAGGCAGAAACTTATCCGCAATATCAAAGCCAAAATCAACTCGATCGAGGAATGGCTTATTTTTTATCAGTACGCCCAAGAGTTTGCAGCGACGGGGCGCCAGGTGATTGCTTTTGAAGGCGCCGTGGAACAATTCGTTGAGATTCTGGAAAAGCCGGAACAGTTGGAGCGTTTCAACCGGCTGGCGCTTGAGTATCATTCGGTTCCATGGGACGTGAATCATTTTTTGACTGCCGGGCTTTGGTCGGGCAATTCGAAAGCGGGCCTGCCAAAACTGGAAAAAATTTTACTCTCAGCCATTGCATCCTCCGATGTGTTGATCATGCCCATGCTGAGTTTTATGGAAAACGTGACCGCCTATCAGACGCCGAAGGGGGTTGAGTTTTCAAAGCAGGAACTCAAGAGAATTTTACGCAGTGTGGCGCAAGCCCGTCTGGCGGCTTATGACGATGATTTAAGCCGGGCCTATGCGCTTTTTGTGCGCATTCAGGAAGCTTTTGACGATCAGGACAGTTGGCCCGAGCAAATCGCTGACATGATTGAAGAGATTGTCCGGGAGGCGGCCCCGGAAAGAAGGTTGAGGTTGGTCGAGGGCATCGAACGGTATTATCAAGCCACTTATTTTTCAGCCTATCCGGACAATGCCGAACTTTTCAGGATTTTGCAGGTGCAGGACGGCGATTTTCACAACAACCGTTTTCGCCGCGCGGCCAATCCGCTTGATCCTAAGCAGGAAGCCTTTGCCCAAATTTTAAAAGCCGTGGACCATTACGAACATCAAACACTTTGGAATTTACGCGAGGATGAGAAAAAGCGCGTTGAAGAGCAGATGCGGGCTATTACAAGCGCGCCATCGGATGCGCTGGAACAGCGTGCTTTTGAACGTTATGGAGAGTCCCTTTCCTCGGTCGATGGGCCCAAACGCTGGGCACTGGAGCTTTATGCAGCCGCGTTTTACGATCGCTATCGCAATACCCCCCCCCACTCACTGACACAAGTTAAAAAACAGATAAAAAGAGACATTCCCTTCTGGTGGAACGTGTCTGACATGAAGCCCGGAGAACTTGTCGGGCATCTCAAGCTTGTGCGTGAGTTTTCCCAGGATCCTCTCTTCCAGGATCAAAAATATTTTATGGATTTGCTGCTTATGTTTTTTGAAATCCCTCTCAACGAAATTTGTCTGGATGCCGGAGAAATGACGCATCCGGCACTTGCCAAATTAGGAGAGTTGACCGGCCGGTGGGTCATTCCGCCCGGAATGAGCCAAATTTCTTTTGGTAAGTCCATGGCGCTGGATCAGATTCAAACCGCGCCGGATTGGATGGATGCTATTTTTACAGCGGGAGAACAAGTCGACGCTGAAGAAGCGGCAGCGTATTTAGCGCGGCTCGATCAGATTCTTGCCGAGCCTGCGGCGCGCAGAGATTTTTTAGAATCGTTAGGCCAGTCGCAGTTGATGGGATCGATTGCCTTGGGGTATGTTTTTAGTCATGTTCCGGGCCTTTGGGATGAAAACGATTTGCGTTTTGCCAATGTAAGGACATTTTTCCTGGAAGCTTTTGAAGGGGATAATATCCGTCCTATGGAGTATGTCTTGCGTGTTGCGGAGCACTCGTCGTCGATCGCTTCTTTGGATTCTTTCCGCGGCCGCATTTACGAACGTTTTACAGCTAAGCACATTCAAAATATGCCCCTGGATCTTGCGGATCATTTCGCGCCGGAAGATATGCGGGCGCACATCGCAAGTTTCACGCGCATCATTGAAGCTGTTCAGAACTCTGGCAAACGGCTGGAGAAACCGTCGATCGACCGCATCGTCTTGTTCTTTTTGCAAGTTGCCGCTGGTGCCGATCTTCCGTACCGCGAGTTTCAAAAGCGGCTGGAAACCCCCGAAGCGGAAGATATTTATGCGGATAATGTCTTTCTGCGCACGGCGGGCCTGCGGCTGGAAAGTGAAGTTGACCTGTTAAGTCTGCGATCAGAAGTGCGAAGGGAACGGTTTGAAACCGCCTCCTACAATCTGCGAAAAATTTCGGAGCAAACTACGGCTTATCTGCTTCAAGGCCGTATGCCGCCTCCAGTTTTGCGCAGGGCCTTGAGCCGGATTGCCGAAAACCATTTTGACGATTTCGAAACTCAGATGCGCCGGTGGATGCGTGATGAAAGCAGTCTTAGCCAAGCGATGTTTGCCATTCCCGAATGGGATGATCCGGAGTTTTCAGCCGCTTTTGTGGCCTCGTCCAGAGTCCGCATTTCCGCTAAAGCGGATGTGGTACGCATTTTTACGGATGTGCCGCAGACCGATGCTTTAATCGCCGCCATGAAAAACCAGCCAGAAATGCATGTGCTTGGCCTATGGCTTCCCAAAAACATCACGGCAACGGATTCTAAATCAGCCCCCGCCGTTAAGTCTGATATTGCGACTCTGCAGCGACAGGCCAAACAGATCGAGTATGAAGTTAACCATGCTCTTTCGGTGCCGGGCCTTGGCCCGGCACCGGCCCGGCACCCGCGTTTTCGTCTTTTAATTCCGCAATCGACTTGGCGGCTGCAGCGGATGATTCATGAAGCCCCTGCGCTGATGCGGCAGCTTCGAGGCCGGCGCTTGTCAGGGACAGGTCCAGCGAGTTTGACAGGACCTGCCCCTGATTTGGCCGCAGACCGACTCGTGGTGGTCTATGAAGAAGGCAGGATTGATTCGGATTTAATGCAAGAGTCGAAAAGTGTGCGGCATCATATCCGGAGTTCCGATGAACACAGCTTTGCCAAGGAATACCTGCTCTATGCCGCAGCCGCAGAAATTTCGGAAGATGCGGCCGGCCGGGAAGCCGCTTCCTACGTGGTCCCGCTCACAGAGCGGCATTATACCTTCCAGGATGAGCGCATTTCCTCAGATCTGCTGGCCTCACTTGCAGCCATGGACTACCTGATCCAGCAGCAATTCGCCGCCTCTGCCTAGCGTTTTATCCCGGTACCTTAGGTACCGGGATAAAATCCGAAATCTGCGCTTTCAACCCGGTTGGATTTCTCACCGTTTCTGGTATAATGCCTATTCTGTTAATTTCTGCCGCCCAAGCCGTTATGCAATCGTATGTTAAGGCTGGTTTGGGCGGCTGATTTCTTTTTAAAGGACTTTTTATGCACGAAAGCGGCGACCCGGCCGAAGAAGCCTTCCGTATTTTTGAAGAAGGCTACCAAAAGCAAATCCAAGGTAAACTCGATGAGGCTATCCGTCTTTACCGCCAGTCGATCGAACTGTATCCTAGCGCCGAGGCGCATACTTTTTTAGGCTGGGCCTACAGCATGCAGGGGCTTTACGACGAAGCGATCGATGAATGTCAGCGCGCCATTGAAATCGATCCCGATTACGGCAATCCCTATAACGATATTGGGTCGTATTTGATCGAACGCGGCGAGTTGGATGATGCGATTCCCTGGCTTGAAAAAGCAACCAAAGCCCCGCGTTACGACAATTACTGTTATCCGTATTACAACTTAGGCCGGGTTTGGGAGAAAAAAGGCGATTGGAAAAAAGCTTTGCGCCACTATCAGGCTGCTTTGCGTGAAAATTCCAAGTACACATTGGCCAGTCGTTCTCAAAATCGTATCCTCAGTCTGTTGAACTAACCTTTGTAGGGGCCAGGCATGCCTGGCCTCTACAAGTATAAAAAATGCTAAATTCGTATTTCGGAATTATTGTTTTGCTCATCATGGCCACGGGCGTTTCGGCGCTTTTTTTGTACTTGAGCGAAGCGCTTGGCCCCAAAAAGCCCAACCCCGCTAAAAACATGCCGTATGAATGCGGTGTGGCCCCGTTTGAATTACCGACCGGCCGCCATGCCGTGCGGTTTTATCTGGCGGGCATGCTGTTTGTCTTGTTTGATATCGAACTGATTTTCTTTTTCCCCTGGGCTGTGGTCTACCGCCAGCTTGGGGTTTTGGGTTTTGTGGAAATGATGCTGTTTATGGCTATGCTGGTGCTGGGTTTTGCGTATGCCTGGCGCAAAGGAGCGCTTCATTTTCGATAAGTATAACGCCGTGTGCGTCCTCCCCCCTCTGTGCGGAGACAGAGACTGGGATGTATGCACGGCTGTTGGCCGTGAATCATCCTCGCCTCTTAATCTCCCCCCGAAAAGCACGGGGGGAGAAATAGAAAGAAGCGCTAGTATTTCCTCCCCCGTGCTTTCCGGGGGAGGACTAAGGTGGGGGAAAAAGGGTTCAAAGTTATGACTCAAAATTCGATACAGTCTAATGAAAGCGGCGGCTATCTGACGTCGCGCCTCAATGACATGATCGGCTGGGCGCGTAAATATTCTATTTTTCAATACCCGTTTGTTACGGCCTGCTGCGGTATGGAATACATGTCGACGGCCTGTTCACATTACGATGTGGACCGTTTTGGCGCCGGCCTGCCGCGTTTTTCGCCGCGCCAGTCGGATGTCTTGTTTGTGGTGGGAACTATTTCCCACAAAATGGCGCCGGTGCTGAAACAGATCTATGATCAGATGGCCGATCCCAAATGGGTGGTGGCCTTCGGCGTTTGCACCTGCACGGGCGGTTTTTATGACAACTACGCCACGGTCCAGGGCATTGATACGGTGATTCCCGTGGATGTTTACATCCCGGGCTGTCCGCCGCGTCCTGAAAACGTACTCGACGGCCTCATGAAATTGCAGGAAAAAATTCAGGGACAGAAACAGGAAGTTTGAATTTAACGCGTCATTGCGAGCCGGTTTGCGCAGCAAACACGGCGAAGCAATCTCAGAGATTGCTTCGGCCTCAAATTGGCCGCAGCCTCGCAATGACGATAGGGTGTAATTGTGGGTAATTTACATATCCAACTCAAAGAACGCTTTCCTGATGCCGTACTCGAGACCCATGCGCACAAAGGCGACGAGACGGCGCTCGTCAAACGCGAAAGTCTGCTCGCGATTGCGCAGCTCCTAAAAACCGACCCGCTTTTCGATATGAACGTGCTGATGGATCTTGCGGGCGTTGATGGGCTGGACCTCAAGTGGAAGCCGCGCTTTCAGGTGGTTTATCACTTTTATTCGCTGGCGCTCAATCACCGGCTGCGTCTCAAGGTGGCGGTGGAAGAAAAAGACGCGGTGGTGCCGACCCTGACCGGCCTTTGGCCGTCGGCCAACTGGTTTGAGCGCGAAGTCTGGGACATGTTCGGCATCCGCTTCGAAGGCCATCCCGATCCGCGCCGCATCCTGATGTACGAGCAGTTTCAAGGCCATGCCTTACGCAAAGATTATCCGTGGAATAAACGGCAACCTCTTATTCAAGCAAAAGCAGTGACTAGTGACCAGTGACTGGTGATTCGTGAAAAACGAAATGGATGAAATAGCGATTTGCGAAAAAACGGGTGATTATCCGGCCGCAATTAACCCTGTCAAAAACTACAAAGACATGCATGTTTGGCAGAATGGTTTGGAAATAACGGATGCGGTTTATCTTGTAACTGAAAAATTTCCTTCCACAGAACGCTTCGGGCTTAGTCAGCAAATGCAAAGAGCTGCCGTTTCGATTCCCTCAAATATTGCAGAGGGATTTTGCCGTCAGCATACCAAAGAATATAAGCAGTTTTGCCATATCGCGCTGGGCTCGTGCGCCGAATTAGAAACTCAGCTGTTGATTGCTAAACGCCGGAATTATGTTGAAGAAAAAGACTATTTTAAATTAGATGCGCTGCTTAATGCAGAGGCGCGGATGCTTATGAAACTCATTAGAAGCCTTAGGGATTAAATGTCGTTTTCCAATCACCAGTCACCAATCACCAGTCACTCTCCTCGCCGCCTGCGCAAGGAATCCATGCTTCTCAATGTTGGACCGCAGCACCCTGCCATGCACGGCATTGTGCGCATTATCACGGAGCTGGATGGGGAAGTGGTGGTCAATGCCGACGTTGAAATCGGCTATTTGCACCGCGCCTTTGAAAAAATGGCCGAGCAGGGCGGCTACCTGCAAGTCATTCCGTATACCGACCGTTTGAATTACGTCTCGCCTTTGATCAACAATATCGGCTACTGCCTGGCCGTCGAAAAACTTTTTAGCCTTGAAACGACCGAGCGCGCGAAATATATCCGCGTGATCATGAGTGAACTTTCACGCGTGACCGACCATCTGACCTGTATCGGTGCATCGACCATGGAACTCGGTGCGTTTACGGCGTTTTTGTATTTCATCAAAGCCCGCGAATATTTGTATGAACTCATCGAAAGCGTCACGGGCGCGCGTCTGACGATTTCGTATTCGCGCGTGGGCGGCGTCAAGGGCGATCTGCCGCCCGGCTTCAAAGAACAATGCCTGGATGCCATTAAAAAAACGCGCAAAGAAATCAAAGAAGTTGATGCGCTTTTGACCAAGAACAAAATTTTTGTCGACCGTCTGAAAAATACGGGCCGTATTTCCAAGGAAGATGCCTTAGCCTATGCCATTACCGGACCTTTTTTACGCTCCACGGGCGTTGACTATGACGTGCGCCGCGCCACTCCTTACTTGGTTTATGACCGCTTTGATTTCGAAGTTCCCGTGGGCGAGCACGGCGACAATTTTGACCGTTATCTTTGCCGCATGGAAGAAATGGAACAGAGTTTCCGCATTATCGAGCAGGCCTTTGAACAGATCCCGGAAGGTCCGGTGCTTTTGGACACCGAGGGCAATGTGATGCCGGGCGAGACCATGGTGGATGAAGCCAAGATGGGCCGCATTGAAAATATCCGCAATGCGGAAGCGATCGTTGATCCGACGCTGGACGGCACAAGCAAGGTGCAATACCGCAACGTTGAAACCACGAACAAGCGCGCGTCCCTGCCGCCTAAAGAAGACACCTATGGCAATATCGAAGGCCTGATGAACCATTTTAAAATGGTCATGATGGGGCACGGCATCCGTCCGCCCAAAGGCGAGGTCTATTTCCCGGTCGAAGGTGCCAACGGTGAGCTTGGTTTTTATATCATTTCAGACGGCACGGACAAACCCTATCGCGTGCGTGTGCGGCCGCCCTGTTTTACGATTATTGCGGCTTTGCCGATTATTTTAAAAGGGGATACTTTAGCGGATATTGTCGCTTCTTTCGGCTCATCGAACATGATCGGTGGGGAGTTGGACCGGTGAAAACAGCAATGAGTGATGAGCCATGAGCAATGAGATAAAAACAAACGATTTATTTACAGGCGAAGTTAAGAAAAAAGCCGATGCGCTGTTGGCAAAGTATGAAACCAAGCGCGCCTCGCTGTTAGAAATCCTGCATCTTGTGCAGGAACAGCAGGGCTATGTCAGCGTAGCTGCCGAAGAAGCAGTTGCCAACTATCTTGGCATTGCGCCGATTGATGTGCATGAAGTGGTCACGTTCTACACGCTTTATTACCGCGCGCCCAAAGCCAAGACGCGTTTTAACGTCTGCCGCACGCTGAGCTGCGCGCTTTTAGGCGCGCGTGATATCGTCGGTCATCTGGAACAAAAATTAGGCGTGAAGTCCGGCGCCAAAGACCCGGCGGGGCAGTGCTCGATTCAAGAAGTCGAATGCCTGGGTGCCTGTGAACTGGCCCCCATGCTGCAGCTCAATGACGATGAATTTGTGGGGCATTTGACGAAAGAGAAGATTGATGAGTTGATAAAAAAGCAATGAGCAATGAGGCGAAAGCAGAAAAACAACGAGCAACGAGCAATGAGCAACGAGGTTTCAGAAGAGCATTACATGAATTCACGACAACCAAATTTGTATTCAGGAACGATGTTTGATTTTTTTCTTTCCCCTCATTGCTCGTTGCTCTTGGCTCATTGCTGATTCTTATGGAAAAACTACTCTCAAAATATTTCATCCCCGGCAAAACCTTTACGCTGGCGGAGTATGAGCAGGACGGCATCGCCGCCTTTGCGTCGATACCGCCAGCAGCTTCCCAAACTGGACGTTTGGAAAGCGGCGGCGGCTATCAGGCCGCGCGTTCGATGTTTGAGAAATTCCCCGATCCCAAGCTGCTGATCGAGGAAGTCAAAAAGTCCAACCTGCGCGGCTTGGGCGGTGCGGGCTTTCCGCCCGGCATGAAGTGGAGCCTGGTGCCGCAGAATACGGGCAAGCCTGTTTACCTGGTGGTCAATGCCGACGAGGGCGAGCCGGGCACATTCAAAGACAAATACATCCTGCGCCACAATCCGCATCTTCTGCTTGAGGGCATGATGATTGCCGCCTATGCCAACAACGTGCATAAGGCTTATATTTACATCCGCGGCGAATATACGGAACCTTGGCAAAAACTGGTACGTGGCGTGGAAGAAGCTTATGCTAAGGGTTATTTGGGCAAAAAGATTTTCGGCAAAGATTTTGCGCTTGAAATTGTGGTGCACCGCGGCGCGGGGGCCTACATCTGCGGCGAAGAGACCGGGCTTTTGGAGTCCCTCGAAGGCAAAAAAGGTTTTCCGCGCCTTAAGCCGCCGTTTCCGGCCGTGGTTGGCCTTTTCGGCTGTCCCACGGTCATTAACAATGTCGAGACGCTTTCGTATTTGCCTTTTATTCTCAACCGCGGTTCCGAGTGGTTTGCCAAATTAGGTTCTGCAAAAAATGGCGGTTTGCGCCTCTTTAGCGTGAGCGGCCATGTGGCCAAGCCCGGAATCTATGAATTGCCCTTGGGTATCTCGCTCCGCGAAATTATTTATACGCATGCGGGCGGCATCCGCGGCGGACGCAAACTCAAAGCAGTGGTGCCGGGCGGGCTGTCCGCCGCGATTTTCAAAGCCGATGAAATCGACGTGGGCATGGACTTTGATCAGCTGCGCGCGAAGCAGACCATGGCCGGTTCTGCCGGCGTGATTGTTCTGGATGAGACCACCTGCATGGTCAAAGCCTTGTACGTGACCATGCGTTTTTACGGGCATGAGTCCTGCGGTCAGTGCTCGCCCTGCCGCGAAGGTACGGGCTGGGTTTCCAAAATTTTGAAACGCGTTTCGGAAGGGCGCGGCCGGACGGGCGACGTCAATAATCTTCTGGATATTTGCTCGTTTATGGGCGGTACGACCATTTGCGCACTGGCCGACGGCGCGGCCATGCCGCTGTGCAGTTACCTTGAAAAATTTCGCGAAGAATTTGAGTATTACATTCAGCACGGAAAATCGATGGTGGACGGCACGGCGTTGGAAACAGAGACGGCCCTAGTTCACTAGATTGCTTCGCCTGCGGAAAAGCGGGCGCTGGCTCGCAATGACAAAAAACATCAAGTTTTTTTGTTGTTTATAGTCCCAACGCATCGGCGTTGGGGCAATGACAAGAAACGTCAAGTTTTTTTGTTGTTTATAGTCCCAACGCATCGGCGTTGGGGCAATGACAAGAAACGTCAAGTTTTTTGTTGTTTATAGTCCCAACGCATCGGCGTTGGGGCAATGACAAGGAATAATAATTATTGAGGATTTGTATAAAGCGTCTTTCTTTTTGTCATTGCGAGGCAGTATTCAATTGAGGCCGAAGCAATCTCAATGTCGAATCGCGGTTATATTTATTTTTTAACGAATAAAACTAACAATGTTATTTACGTTGGTGTAACTAACGATTTAAAAAGACGAATTTACGAACACCGGCTTAAACAAGTAGAAGGTTTTACCCGGACCTATAATTTGTCCAAGCTGGTTTATTATGAGATGTTCAATACGGTTCCTGATGCAATTGCCCGCGAAAAGCAAATCAAGGGTGGTTCGAGACAGAAGAAGCTGGATCTAATTTTAAAAAACAATCCGGAATTTAGTGATCTTTACGACATGATCTGAGATTGCGCCGGCAGAGATTGCTTCGCCTGCGGAAAAGCGGGCGCTGGCTCGCAATGACAAAAAACATCAAGTTTTTTGTTGTTTATAGTCCCAACGCATCGGCGTTGGGGCAATGACAAGAAACGTCAAGTTTTTTGTTGTTTATAGTCCCAACGCATCGGCGTTGGGGCAATGACAAAGATTCATTTCTTATTTTGTCATTGCGAGGCGGCATTCAATTGAGGCCGAAGCAATCTCGGAGAGCGAATAAAGGTGATATGCCAAAACTAACGATTGATGGAAAAGAAATCGAAGTCGCGCCGGGAACGCGGGTGATCGAAGCCGCCAAGCAGGCCGGTGTCGATGTGCCGTATTACTGCTACCATCCGGGGCTTTCGATTGCGGGCAACTGCCGCATGTGCCTGGTGGAAATTGAAAAAACACCCAAGCTGCAGATCGCCTGCCATATCCAGGCCGGCGAGGGCATGGTGGTCAAGACTAACACCGAAAAAGTCCTCAAGACCCGCCAGCATGTCCTGGAATTCCTGCTCGTCAATCACCCGCTGGACTGTCCGGTCTGCGACCAAGCGGGTGAATGCTGGCTGCAAGACTACTACATGAAACACGGCCTTTACGACAGCCGTGTTTCGGAAGATAAAATTAAAAAACCCAAGGCCGTGTCGATTGGCCCCACGGTGATGCTGGATGCCGAACGCTGTATTCTCTGCTCGCGCTGCGTACGCTTTTGCGATGAAGTCTCGCATACTTCTGAACTCGGCATTATCAATCGCGGCGACCACGGGGAAATTGCGGTCTTTCCCGAAAAAGAACTCAATAACCCTTACTCAGGCAATGTCGTTGATATTTGCCCGGTGGGCGCGCTGACCGACAAAGATTTCCGCTTCAAGATGCGCGTCTGGTACCTCAAGTCGAAAGACTCGATCTGTAACGGCTGTTCGCGCGGCTGCAATATCCAGGTGCAGTACAATTTAGACCGGCCGCACCACACCGGCGGCGACCGGGTCATGCGCCTCAAGCCGCGTTTCAATGAAAACGTGAACAAATGGTGGATGTGCGATGAAGGACGCTACGGGTATCCATATCACGATCACAACCGCATTTTGACGCCGCGTAAACGCGAGGGAGCGGCCGTAAGGGACATGACTTGGGATGAAATTCTGCCGGAAGTCACGCGCAAGATAGAGGCGGCCGGGACCAAGTTGGCCGTCTTGGTTTCACCGCAGCTTTCCAACGAAGAATTATTTTTAGCGCGCGAAATTTTCCGCGGCAAACTCAACGTCAAAGACATGATCTTGCTTTCGCCGAATGGCGACGGATTCCAAGATGACTTTCTCATCCGCGCGGATAAAAACCCCAATACCCGGGGCGCTGAAGCGTTAGGTTTTGCAGGCGATGCTAAAACGCTGGCGGATCTCGCGGCGCGCATCAGTCAGGGCAGCGTGACAGGCCTTGTGATTTTTGGCCAGGATATTTACGAGCGCTTTGAAAAACTGGGTTTAAAAGCGGATTTGAGCAAGCTGGCCTGGACGGTGTTTATCGGATCCAACCATAACCGGGCCTCTGAAGCGGCATCGTACCTGCTGCCTTCCGCGACGTACGTGGAAAAAGAAGGTACGTTTACCAATTGCGACAGCCGGGTGCAGAAATTTAACAAAGTTTTGGAGCCGCTTGCAGAATCCAGACCCGAAACCCGGATCCTGCTCGACTTGGCCGCGTGTCTTGGTGTCCCTTTCTCTTATGCGGAAACCCAAGACCTGTTTCATGAACTCTCTTTGCGCGAGACTTTATTCAAGGGCCTGACGTATGAAAGTTTGGCCGAAGGCGGCAGCGATATTCGCACCATGGCTGCGCCAACGGCGCCGGTGTTACAGCAGTTTGATAATATTCTTTAGGTAAGTCATGCGCCATGAGTCATGAGTGATGAGTCATGAGAAGTCGTTTCATAAGTATTCATAATTATAATTTTCGCTCTTTGTTCGAGATTGCTTCGCCCGCTAAAAAGCAAGCGGGCTCGCAATGACAAAAATGAAAGGAAAACGCGCTTAACTTACTAGAGCCGGTTTCATAAGTATTCATAATTATAATTTTCGTTCTTTGTTCGAGATTGCCTCGCCCTCTAAAAAGCAAGCGGGCTCGCAATGACAAAAATGAAAGGAAAACACGCTTAACTTACTAGAGCCGGTTTCATAAGTATTCATAATTATAATTTTCGTTCTTTGTTCGAGATTGCTTCGCCCTCTAAAAAGCAAGCGGGCTCGCAATGACAAAAATGAAAAGGAAAACACGCTTAACTTACTAATAGTTATCACTCGTTACCCATCACCCATCCCTCATGACTCATTACTAACTTTATGATCACGACGACAATTCTCGCCGGCTTAGTGCTTTTTATGGTCATCAACTATGCCGCTCTCCACACCTGGATTGAGCGCAAGCAGAGCGCCATCATGCAGGACCGCATCGGCGCCAACCGCGCCTACGTGACCCTGCCGTGGAAATGGGCGGCGCCCATCAACTGGCTGTTAAAACCCATCAATGGCCTGGGTCTTTTTCATCCCATTGCCGATGCGATTAAGATGTTTACCAAAGAAGATTTTATCCCGCCTTTCGGCGACCGGTTTTTGCACACGCTGGCTCCGGCCCTGGCATTGACATTCAGCCTGATCGGTTTTGCCGCGATTCCTTTCGGGGATGTGCTGATCATCAACGGCCGCCAAATTATTTTGCAGGTGGCGCCGGTCAATGTGGGCTTGCTGTACATTTTTGCCGTCACGTCCATGGGCGTCTACGGCGTGATTCTGGCCGGCTTTGCCTCAAACAATAACTATGCGTTTTTAGGAAGCCTGCGCGCCTCAAGCCAGATGCTGGCCTATGAAATCACGCTGGGCGCGACGATTCTCGGCATTGTCATGATTTTTGGAACGCTCGACCTGCAGGAAATTGTGCGCGGCCAGGGCCGGCTGCTTTTTGGCTGGATTCCGATGTGGGGCATTTTTGTGCAGCCTATCGGTTTTTTTCTGTTTCTTGCGGCCGGTGTTGCGGAAACGAAGCGCATTCCTTACGATATGCCTGAAGGCGAATCCGAAATCGTAGGTTATTTCGCCGAATACAGCGGCATGAAGTTCGGCATGTTTTATTTTGCAGATTTTCTCGAGACCATTCTCATCGCGGCGCTCGCCGCGACGCTTTTCTTCGGCGGCTGGCAGGTGCCTTATCTCGCAGGAAACGGTTTTCATTTTCCGTGGGGGACTGAGATTTTGCTGCCGCAATGCATGGTCGCCCTGCTTCAGATCGGCTCGTTTACTTTCAAGGTCATCGCCTTTTGCTGGCTCTTCATGACGGTGCGCTGGACTCTGCCGCGTTTCCGTTACGATCAGCTGATGGAATTGGGCTGGAAAGGTATCTTTCCGGCCGCCCTTGCCAACATTGTTATCACGGCCGCTGTGCTGCTCTGGGCCGGTCCTCAATAATGCCCAAACAAAACTCCGCAGAACGTGAAGCGTTTCAATTCGATTTAGCGCTCTGCCGTACCTACGAAGAAAGGGTCCGGCTGTTCCAGAATTATCTGGCCGTTGAAAGCGCGCGTATGCGCGCTGAACGCCCTGCGGGCGGCCTTTCTTACCTCGACGAATTTTCCAGCCGCCTTTCGGAATGGATTGAATTTCTTTTGAAGGAGTCGTTTTGGTGGGCTTTCGAAGAAACGAATATTATATCTTGCAGCACTCCCGCGGAAGCCAATCTTAAAAAAGACGGCGCGCTTTTTTGGCGCATTTCACCGTCATTGGCCAGTCCGGCCCTGGGCGATGAGCTTGAGATTTTTGTCGTTTACCGCAATGCCGAAGCGCTTGAAGAGGCGCTCTTTCTTGAGACATTCTACCGCCAATTTTGCTTCTATCTTGCGCAACTGCTCGGCGAAACGGTATTCCGGGTTCGCGCCTCCGCTTTGCCGGTTGCTGATTTCGCGAAAAAATATCTCGATTCAATTCAGCCTGATTTTGCACAGCGGCTCGCCTGGTTGAAATTCAAGCCTGTGGCCGGCGCTTCCTCCGTGACGCGTGCCGTGGAAGATGCGCGTGTCAGTCTGGTCTATAGCGACCAGCCGTTCGATTTTGCAGACGCGGCCCGGGAGCGTATTTTACGTCAATCCGCGCTGACGACGCACCGTCCGGATGTCCTTGCAAGTCCGGGGGGGCTTTTGGACATTGAATATTTGACCGGCGCGCTGCAGATGGCCTTTGGACGCAAAATTCCGGGTGATGCGCGCAGCACCGATACCTTGACCGCGCTTTACGGCCTTTGGCAGGCGGGCGTGATCGGCGAAAAACATTATCAAGATTTGCGTGCCGGTTATGTCTTCATGACCGGTCTTGCGGAAGCGCTTAAAATTCAGGCCGGTGAAACGGCGGCCTCCGTTCAAACCCTGCCTCCGGAAAATTCTGCGGAATTCCTGGAAGCCGCCCATCTTCTGGGCTACAAAGGCCCGGATGCGCATGTTTATACGGAATTCAAACTAGCCTGCCAGCACCACATGGCGTCCGCCGAAAGGCTTTACGAGATGTACATGGTCAACCTGGCCAATCAGCCGTGGGAAGAAATTCCGGCGTGCGTAGTGGTCTCGCAGGACTCGGTGCGCGTGCGGCTGGATGAACTTTTGCGCGGGGCTCCCCGTCCTGAAGACGTGCCGGCCCTGCGGCGCATGGGCTTTACCAACATGAAAGAAATCGGCCGGCGTTTTCAGGCGTTATGCCCCAACATGACGGCTTTTGAGCCCTTCTCGCGCGTGATGGAAAAAAGCTGGGAACTCTGGCCTGAGATTCCAAGTCCGGATCTGGCGCTTGAAAATCTCAAAACGTTTTTGGATAAAAACGATGATCCTTACCGCTTTTGGTATGCCCTCGCCAAATCAGAAAAAGGCCTGCGCCTGCTGTTACACATTTTCGGCACGAGCCGTTATCTCGCGGCGCTATTTTTAACTATGCGCGAGTGCTGGCCCTGGGTGGAACAGACCCAGTTTCTAAGCGCGGCGCAGACTTTAGAAGCGTTGGAAAAACCAGCCGGTGATCTTGCTTCATTTGCGGGCCTGACGTATTTTAAAAACCGGGAAATTCTGCGCCTGACGTTGACGGATCTTTTTATGGGCGAGCCTTTCGACAGCCTTATGCAAGCGCACAGCCAGCTTGCGAGTTTTCTGCTTGAGCGTGTGTCCGGATTGGTGCCGGGCGCAGACCAGACCAGTCTGATCGGACTGGGCGGTTTTGGGGCCGGCGCGCATGATTTAGGAACGGAGTGGAATTTTGTGCTGGTGGCAGCCGATGAGCCCGGTCTTGTTTCCGCGCGGGCCTGGCTTGAAAAAATCACGGGCGGCTCGACGGAAGACGCCTGGACGCATTTGCCCGCGCCCGGTCTTGAAAGTGATCCTGCCTTTCTGCTGCATGCTGGTGCACTGGCGGCCCGCTTTAAACAAACCGAGCGGCTCAGTCAAGCAGCCGGCTGGCTGCAAGCGTCTGTTTTGGCGGGCAGCCGGATACTGGCCCAGAAAACTTTGCAAGCTTTGCGTGAGGCCTGGAGCCGGGCCTCCTGGCTTGAGCCTGCCGCGCTTCAAGCTGCGCTCGAGGAGCGTTCGCGCGGGCAGGAAGTTTTGCTGTCCAAGCATGAAGAACAGGCGCATCTGGTGCTGGCTCCGGGGAGTTTGCGCGATCTGGAGTGGACGGTGCTTCTGGCTTGGAGCCGCCGCGCACGCGAGAACTTCCAGCCCTGCGGTCTTTTAGACATGCTTAAAGCGGTTGAATCCGGCGGTATTTTGTCCGCTAAAGAATGTGCCGGGCTGCGCGAAACTTTTCTCGAATTTCAGAAAATAAAAACCCGGCTATGGCTGGTGACCGGCAGCACGAGCGGTGTTTTGCCGGCGGATGCGGAAGATTTTCGCATGGCCGCTAAAGCCTTCGGTTTCCGCGATCAGGGAATCGACACGGCGGAAGCCCGTTTTCAAAAGCATCTGGCACGCTTGCGCGCCGGTGTCCTTCCGGTTTTTGAGCGGGTCTTCAAAGAGGCGCGCCTTTAACCGCCTTTCTTGTTGGTGCTGGATGAGGATTTCTTTTAGAATATTCGCGGCTCTTTTCATTCTTACACAAGCGCTGACTCCGGAAAATGCGATGAGCGACACCCCCAAATCAAACCGTTTGGCCCGTGAAAAAAGCCCCTATCTGCTTCAGCATGCCCACAATCCCGTCGACTGGTATCCCTGGGGCGCAGAAGCCTTTGCCAAAGCCCGCAAGGAAAACAAACCCATTTTTCTTTCCGTGGGTTATTCAACCTGCCATTGGTGCCACGTGATGGAAGAAGAATCTTTTATGAATCCGGCCATTGCCGAATTGCTCAACCGTTATTTCGTATCTGTGAAAGTCGACCGCGAGGAGCGGCCCGATATCGATCAGGTTTACATGCAGGCCGTGCAGGCCATGTCGGGCAGCGGCGGCTGGCCCATGAGCGTTTTTTTGACGCATGACCTCAAACCTTTTTATGGGGGCACTTATTTTCCGCCGGAGGACCGCTGGGGCCGCCCCGGATTTTCTACCGTTTTAAATTCGCTGCACGAAAAATGGACCCATGAAAAAGAAAATATTCTTCAGGCCGGCGAGGAACTGGCCGGCCATCTCAAGGCCCATGCGGCACGCACGGATGCGGCCAGCCAAGCCCTGGGACTTGAGACACTGCAGACGGCCTACGCCCAGTTGGACGGCACGTTTGACGTGCGCTACGGCGGTTTCGGACAAGCGCCTAAATTTCCGCGCAGTCATGATCTGTCCTTGCTTTTGCGCTATTGGAAAAGAACGTCCGAGAAAAAAGCCTTGGGCATGGTCGAGACCACGCTGACGGAGATGGCGCGGGGCGGCATCTATGATCACCTCGGCGGCGGTTTTCACCGCTATTCGACGGACCACAAATGGCATGTGCCGCATTTTGAAAAAATGCTTTACGATCAGGCGCTCACCGCCAAAACCTATTTGGAAGCCTATCAAGCCACCGGCAAAGACGAGTATGCGCATACGGCGCGCGGGATTCTGGACTATGTGCGGCGCAGCCTGCTTGATGAAGCCGGCGGGTTTTACTCCGCTGAAGATGCGGACAGTGAGGTCCCTCCATCCGCGAGGGGCAGTGCCGCTGCCCATTTCAACAAAATGGCAGACGGCGCAGTCCCGCCCTCCGGGAGGGGCAGTGCCGCGGACAAAGACCCTTCGGACAAAAAAATTGAAGGCGCTTTTTACGTCTGGTCCGCTGCAGAAATGAGCGGCATTTTAGGCGAGGAACTGGCCGCCATTGCCGGCGATTATTACGGGGTGCGGCCGGACGGCAATGCCGAAAATGATCCGCATGGGGAATTTACCGGTAAAAATATTTTATATCAGGCGCACCCGCTGCAGGAACTGACTGAGAAATACGGCAAAAGCCACGAGGAACTGCGGGCGCTTTTGGAATCGGCCGGCAAACGGTTATTCAGTGCCCGCGAACAGCGGCCAAGCCCGCACCGGGACGATAAAGTCCTGACCGATTGGAACGGTCTCATGATTTCAGCCTTTGCCTTGGGCGGCCGCATTTTGGATGAGCCGGTGTATTTAAAAACCGCGCGCAATGCCGCTGATTTTATTTTGAAAAATCTGAAACGCACAGACGGCCGCTTGCTGCACCGCTGGCGCGCGGGCGAAGCCGCCATTCCGGCTTTTCTGGATGATTACGCTTTTTTGATTCAGGGCCTTTGCGATCTTTATGAAGCCGGTTTTGAAGCGCGCGATTTGCAGTCGGCTTATGATTTGCTGCAAGAAGCGATGCTTCTTTTTTGGGATGAAAGCCGCAGCGGTTTCTTTTTTTCCGCGCGCGACGGCGAAAAAATGCTTTACGACGCCAAAGAACTTTACGACGGCGCCATCCCCTCCGGCAACTCGGTGATGACGCTCAACCTCCTGCGTTTGGGCCGGATCACCATGAACCGCGATCTCGAGCGCAAAGCAGAGCGCACCTTGGAGTGTTTTTCCAACACGATTGCCCGTCATCCTGCGGGCTTCACCCAGATGCTTGCGGCGCTGGATTTTATCCTCGGCCCTTCGCGGGAAGTGGTGTTAGCGGGTACGGGTAAAGACCTTAAACCGCTGCTCCAGGTTCTCGATAAGCGTTTTATGCCCAATAAAGTCGTGCTGCTGCATGACAAGACGCGCCGTGACACGGGCCTGCTTGAAACCATCAGTCCCTTTACGGCCAAACAGCAGGCGCTCGGTGGACGTCCCACAGCGTATGTTTGCAAAAATTACGCCTGTGACCTGCCGGTCTATGACCCTGTCCGGCTGGCCGAATTGCTTGAAAAACCCTGAATGATGACGCTGTTGTATACGCCCCCCCCTCTTAATCTCCCCCCGAAGAGCACGGGGGGGAGAGATAAAGCATTATGAGAATTTTATCGTTTCCTCCCCCGTGCTTTTCGGGGCAATGACGAGAAACCTCAAGTTTTGAGTCGCTTATTGTCCCAACACACGGGTGTTGGGGGAGGATTAAGGTGGGGGAAAAAGAAATGTAATCAGAGGAGAAAACTTTGATTGAACATTTGCTGACCGGCCCAGCCGCCTTCCTCTCTTTTTTCCTCATCGGCCTCGCGCTGAATCTCACGCCCTGCGTTTATCCCATGTTTTCCGTCACGGTCTCGCTGTTTGGTACGCAAAAATCCCATCATCCGGTCCAGGCTTTTTTTAAAGCGCTGGTTTATGTGCTGGGCATGGCCAGCATGTATACGGTGCTGGGTGCCGCAGCCGCGTTGACCGGCGGATTTTTCGGCGCTGTGCTGCAGAGTAAAATCGTGCTGTTGGGGCTGGCCTTGTTATTTTTTGTCCTGGCCCTGAGTTTATTCGGCGTTTACAGCCTGCAGGCGCCGGGCTGGCTTTTGGCGCGGCTGGGGCACAAAGGTTCGCAAGGGGCCGGTTTTGCTGCGCTGTATTTTTACGGCTTGGCTGCCGGACTTTTTGCCGCGCCTTGCATCGGCCCGCCCATCATTGCTTTACTCACGCTTGTGGGAACCAAAGGAGACTTGTTTTATGCAGTCAGCGTTTTCTTTTTGGTCGCGCTCGGCCTGGGTTTTCCATACCTTTTGATCGGGACCTTCAGCGGCCTGCTGCACCGCCTGCCGCGCTCAGGCGTCTGGCTTTTATGGGTGGATCATCTTTTCGGGGCCGTCCTTCTGGGTGTGGCGGGATTTTATGCCTGCTTGGCGCTTTATCCTGCGGGCTTGCCCGTTTTTATTCCGGCAGCCATTGCCGCCGGCGGCATTTATCTCGGATTTCTGGATGCGGCCGGCAATGAAAAAAAGTTTTTCGCTGTTTTTAAACGCGTTGCGGGCACGGGGCTTGTCCTTTTGGCAGTGGTTTTTTTACCCATGCCAAAAGCGTCTTCCTTGAATTGGCAGGTTTATGCGCCGGGGAAACTGGCGCAAGCTAAAGCCGCCGGCCAGCCTGTGCTTTTAGATTTTTACGCCGATTGGTGCATTCCCTGCCATGAACTCGAACGTTTCACGTTTTCAAACAAAAAGGTACAGGCCGCGCTGGCCCCGTTTCTTTTGATGCGCGCGGATATGACCGAGCCTGACTCCGAAGATTCGCAGAAACTTCTTGAGGAGTTTGATCTTCAGGGCGTCCCGACCCTTCTTTTTCTTGACGCGTCGGGCAAAGAAGTAAAGGATCTGCGCGTGAATGGTTTTATTGAAGTGGGGGAGATGCTGGAGATTTTGAGGGATGAACGGCTTAGAGCGGTAAGGAATAAAACTTAACGATTTGTGCGAGTAGTTCCCCCCCCCTCTTAATCTCCCCCCGAAAAGCACGGGGGGAGAAATAAAAAAGAGTCTCTTGTTTCCTCCCCCGTGCTTTTCGGGGGAGGACTAACGCTTTCGCAGGCTTCCTTGGCCTGCGAAGCGTTGTGCCTGAATAAAGATTTCAGGCGTAAGGTGGGGGAAGCGCATTTCTCTCATTTTTGGCCTTGACGTACGCCTCTTTTTCAGTAATAATTCCTAATTAATAATATTTATGAAATTGACACAACCTATTATCCAACAACGTATTAATGCATTCAAAGACCGCTGCCGGCAGGAGGGCCTTAGCCTTACGCATCAGCGCCTCGCGGTCTACAGCCGTCTTGCCGCTACGCTTGAACACCCTACGGCCGAAGAACTTTATGAAGGCATCCACAGCGAATACCCCATGGTTTCTTTAGGCACGGTCTATAAAACGCTCGAAACCTTTGAGGAGCATGGCTTTATTACGAAGTCGCGTTCGACAGGCGAGCGCGCACGTTATGATGCGAATCTCGAACCGCATCATCATTTGGTTTGTAAAGTTTGCGGGCGTATGGAAGACATTCTTGAAGAAGCTTTAGGGGCGCTCATTCAACGGAGCCAGGCACCTGATAAAGCGGTGCCAGGCACCGGGTCTTCAAACCCTCTCAACATTTCAAAGCAAGTTCGCCCGGGTTTTCTTGTCGAAGAAGTCCGAATTGATTTTCGCGGCATTTGCGGTCCCTGCCGCGTGAAAACAAAAGCCGGAGTTAAAATCCGGTAATACCGCAATACTGAATCTTTCCCCCACCTAACCTCCCCCGAAAAGCACGGGGGAGGAATACAAGGAGGGGAATCACAAAAAGGAGTTAAGTATGGGGCATGGACACGAAGGATGTTTGGAAGTCGCCAGAGTCGGGAAGCCGGTTCCGGAAATCAACGCGCAGGCACTTGCCGCGGACGGCAGTTTTAAAAATGTGAAGCTTTCGGATTTCAAAGGCAAATGGGTCGTGCTTTTTTTCTACCCGCTTGATTTTACGTTTGTCTGCCCGACGGAAATCCAAGGTTTTAACGCCAAGTATGACGAATTCAAAAAACTCGGCGCCGAAGTCTTGACCGCCTCGACGGACAGCGTGTTCTCCCACAAGGCGTGGCAAGAACACGGTCTCGGCAAACTCAAGTTTCCGATGGTTGCGGACACAAACCACAAGTGGTCCAAGACGTTCGGAATTTTGATCGAAGACAAGGGTATTTCGCTGCGCGGCACGTTCATCATTGATCCGAACGGCGTGCTCAAGAGTGCCGTTGTCAATGACACCGCGGTTGGCCGCAATGTCGATGAAACGCTGCGTACGCTTCAGGCCTTCCAAACGGGTGACCTGATCCCGTGCGGCTGGACTCCGGGCGGAAAAACGTTGGGCAAAGCTTAAAGGCTGTGATCGGTGACTGGTGACTGGTGATTGGCGATTAGTGATTGGTGGTCAGAAACTAAAAATAAACAGGCTGTTTTTTCAGTTCCAGTCACCAGTCACTAATCACCAATCACAAGTCAGCAAACTATTCTTTCCCCGCTAAATAAGGTAAAATGCCCCTCCTTCAACGAGGGCTTCTTTGTTTTTATGACCATCAAAACCAAAATCATCAAGCGTCCGTATATGTCATTCTGGGATAATCTTTATTTCCCCCAGATCATCAAGGGCATTTCCATTACGGCCGGGCATTTTTGGCGCAATCTGTTCTTTCATACCATGCACAAGCTGGGCTTGTTCAAGGCCATCCAAGCCGCTGTGACGATCATGTACCCGGAAGAAAAGCGCGATTTGGCGCGGCGGACCCGGACGCGTCATCGTCTCACCAAACGCCAGGACGGCGCCCCGCGCTGCGTCGCTTGCATGATGTGCGAAACGGTTTGTCCCGCGCGCTGCATCTATATCGTCGCCGAGGAAGACCCGGACCCAAACATTGAGAAACGCCCCAAAAGTTTTGACATTGATCTTGGTAAATGCGTCTACTGCGGCTTCTGCGTCGAAGCCTGCCCCGAAGACGCCATCCGCATGGACACTCAAATCCTCGATATCGCCGCTTTGAGCCGCAACGGGATGAAGTTAGACATGAACGAATTATTAAATCCCGATCCTAACTATGCAAGACGGATAACGAAGATTTAATCATTCGTGGTTTT
>JAHFHF010000101.1 GCA_023247055.1 Candidatus Omnitrophota bacterium | reverse complement strand
GTCAGACGCGTATGCCCGCGGTCATTGAAAAAGTCCGTGCGCTGTTCGGCAAAGAACCGCACCGCGGCGTCAACCCCGATGAAGTCGTCGCTGTGGGCGCGGCGATTCAGGGCGGCGTTTTACGCGGCGATGTCAAAGATGTACTGCTTCTGGACGTGACGCCGCTGTCGCTCGGCATTGAAACACTGGGCGGCGTATTGACCAAGCTGATTGAACGCAACACGACGATTCCGACGCGCAAGTCTGAAATCTTTTCGACCGCGGCGGACAATCAAACCGCAGTCACGATTAAAGTCCTGCAGGGTGAGCGTGAAATGGCGACGGATAACCGCTTGCTTGGTAACTTTAATCTCGAGGGCATTCCGCCTGCGCCGCGCGGCGTGCCGCAAGTCGAGGTGACGTTTGATATCGATGCCAACGGGATCGTGCATGTTTCTGCCAAAGACCTTGGGACGGGCAAGGAACAAAAGATCCGGATCGAGTCGTCTTCAGGCCTAAACAAAGAAGAAGTGGAAAAACTGGTCAAGGAAGCTGAGAAGCATGCGGATGAGGACAAAAAGAAGCACGAGTCTATCACCGCCCGCAATCAGCTTGATAACCTGGTTTATGCCACGGAAAAAAGCCTGAAAGAAAATGCCGACAAGGCGACGCCGGAAGAGAAAAGCCAAATCGACGAGGCTGTAAAAGCCGCCAAAGATGCGCTGGCCGCGAATGATACGGCCAAGATCCAGGAGGCAGCGGCCAAACTGAGCGCGGCTTCGCATTCGTTCGCCCAAAAGATTTACCAAAACGCCAGCCAGGCCAAGGGCGGGGGAACTCCAGGCCAGGAAGCGCCCAAAGGGGACAAGGGTGAAGGCGTGATGGATGCCGACTATGAAGTGGTCGATGAAGAAGGTAAAGACGCCGGTAAGAAAAAGTAAATCCGTTCGATACCTCGCGACCAGACTCCTACCGTCTATCTGCCTCTAACGCAGATACTGTCCACGCGCAGCTTAATTGCTGCGTCGTGGACTTGCCTTTTTTGCTAAAAAACTCTTTCATTTCACCTAACTGCTGAGTATATTGATACTTCTGTAATTTTATTCTTCCCGAGTTAAGCGATCAATCCCAGGAGGATTTTTTCATGGATGCATCGATCCGCGAAATCAGTGCGAAAGTCAAAGACGAAAGCGTTGTCCTGCAGGATTTAATGCGGGAAGTCGGCAAAGTGATTGTCGGTCAGCAGTATCTGGTCGAACGCCTTTTAATGGCCTTGCTGGCCGACGGTCACATTCTGATCGAAGGCGTTCCGGGCCTGGCCAAAACGATGTCCGTGAAAACGCTGGCCCGCGCCGTCGACACGCACTTTCAGCGCATCCAGTTCACGCCGGATCTTCTGCCGGCGGACGTGATCGGAACGCTGGTCTACAATCCGAAAGACGGCCAGTTTACGATCAAAAAGGGCCCTATTTTTTCCAACATTATTCTGGCTGATGAAATCAACCGCGCGCCCTCGAAAGTGCAGAGCGCTTTGCTGGAAGCCATGCAGGAGCGCCAGGTGACGATCGGCGAAACGACGTTCCCGCTGACCAAGCCTTTTCTTGTGCTGGCAACCCAGAATCCGATTGAACAAGAGGGAACCTATCCGCTGCCGGAAGCCCAAGTCGACCGTTTCATGATGAAACTGCTGGTGACGTATCCGAGCAAAAAAGAAGAACGGGAAATTTTAGAGCGCATGTCGCTCTCGCGCGAAATCAAGGTCAATCCGGTGATGGGCCCGGAAAAAATCCTGGCATTGCGCGGTCTGCTCGATCAAATTTACATCGACGACAAAATCAAAGATTATGTGCTTGATTTGGTTTTTGCTACGCGCGACCCCGAGCAGTATAAACTCAGCGAACTCAAACCGCTGATCGCCTTTGGCGCTTCGCCGCGTGCGAGCATCATGCTGATCCGCGCGGCCAAGGCCAACGCCATTCTGCGCGGCCGCGGCTACGTCACTCCGGATGACGTTAAACAGATCGGCTTCGATGTCCTGCGGCACCGCATTCTCATTACCTATGAGGCCGAAGCTGAAAACATGACGTCCGATGACATTGTCAAAAGCATTTTTGACAAGGTCGAAGTCCCGTGATCCCCAAGGAAATCCTAAAAAAAATCCGGCACATCGAAATCCGGACCACGCGCCTTGTCAACGATCTCTTCGGCGGCGAATACCTATCCGTTTTCAAAGGCCAGGGGATTGAGTTTGCCGACGTGCGCGAATATGTTCCCGGCGACGACATCCGCACCATCGACTGGAATGTGACCGCGCGATCGCTGCATCCCTTTGTCAAAAAATTCGTTGAAGAGCGCGAAATGACGGTCTTTTTCGTGGTCGACATGTCCGGCTCGGAATATTTCGGGACCGGCCAAAAACTCAAGGCCGAGATTGCCGCAGAAATTACGGCCCTGCTCTCGTTTTCCGCCGTGCAGAACCATGACAAGGTTGGTATGCTAATCGTGACCGATGAAGTGGAAAAAAGTATTCCGGTCAAAAAGGGCCGGACGCACGTGCTGCGGCTCATTCGCGAAATTCTCTATTACCGGCCTAAAAAAAAGGGGACCCGTCTGCGGACAGCCTTTGAACATTTAAACCGGGTTCTGCGGCGCACGGCGGTTATTTTCGTCATTTCCGACTTTATGGATGAAGACTATGAAAAGCCGTTGAAGATTTTAAGCCGCCGGCATGACGTGATTGGTATTCACCTGGTGGACCGGCTTGAGCGCAGCATGCCGGTGGCAGGCCTGGTTCTGATGGAAGACCGCGAAACAGGGCAGCAGCGGCTGGTGGATACGACCAGCCGGGGCTTCCGGAAACACTACGAAAACCGCATGTCGGAACGCCGCGCACATTTGGAGGAACTTTTTAAGTCCTTGCGCCTCGACAAAGTCAATGTACCGGCAGACGGCGATTATGTTGACCCCATTATCCGGCTGTTTAAAGCCCGTGAGCGCCGGAAGGCATGACCTATGATCAGAAATTTTTATTTGCCGCTCCTGCTGACGGCCGCTCTTTTGACCGCTCAGCCCGCACAAGCCGCCGGCGCTAAAAAAACGGCGGCCGTTCCGGCAGCCATTACCGTCGAAGCCCAGGTCGACCGCTCAACGATTACGCTTGGCGATCCGATTGTCTATACGCTCACGGTTCGCCGCGATCCCCAGGTCCAGCTTTTGAGTCCGCTGACTTTTCCCAATAACCGGGATTTTGAAATCGCAAAAACGGAGGACTTTCTACGTAAAGAAGATCGTAAAATTGTTGAAGGTAAAAAGGTCACGCTGACCGCGTTCCGGCTGGGAGAATTCGTGATCGATACCGTGCCCGTTAGCGCCAAAAAGCCGGACGGTACGCTGCAAAACCTAGGCTCACCGCGAATTTATATCTCGGTCGTCAGCATCCAGAAAGGCGCGCCCGCGGCGGATATCCGCGGCATCAAGAGCGTGATCGAGATTCCGCTGCGATTTTTGCGCAAGTATGGCGTTATTCTGGCAATTTTGGGCCTCATCGGTACGGCGGCTCTGCTCATTTGGCGGCGGTTCAAAAAGGGCGGTCCCGCGGAAATTTCCCTGCGGGAGGTTTTATCGCCCGAAGACCAGGCTTTGCGCGATCTTCATGCGCTTTTTGATTCGACCCTGCTGCGGCAGGGGAGGTTCAAAGAATACTTTTTTAGCCTCTCTGAAATCATGCGCGTCTATTTTGAAAAGCACTACCTCATTTTTGCGGTTGAGGCCACGACCAGTGAAATTCTGCGCCTGCTGAAACAAAAAGAGATTGGCAGCGGCCTGCTCGCGGACATTCAGGATCTTCTTGAAATGGCGGATTTGGCCAAATTTGCCAAGTGGAAACCGGATGCGCCTGAGGTGACGCGCTTGAATCAGAAAGCGGAAGCGATCATCAAAAAAGCGGCCGCTGCCGCGGTGACTTCTCATGGAATTTAGATATCCCTTTTTGCTCTTACTTTGCCTGCTCGTGCCTCTGCTGCTTTGGCTTTCAGCCCGGCGCTCGCGGGCAACACTGTATTTTTCGGATCTTTCGGCGCTGCCGTCCGCATGGACCCTGCGGCAGACCTTTTTCAAGATGCTGCCGCTTTTGCGCGGTTTGATTTTAATTTTATTTATTCTGGCCCTGGCGCGGCCGGAATCCGTGACTTCGGAGCGGGAGTATCAGACCAAGGGCGTTGATATTATGATTTCCCTGGATTTGTCCGGATCGATGCTGGCCGAAGACTTCAAACCTGAAAACCGCATGCTGGTGGCCAAACAGGAAGCCGCCAAATTCATCAAAGGCCGTGAAAACGACCGCATCGGCCTGGTTGTGTTTGCCAAGAAAGCTTTCACGCAGTGCCCGCTGACGCTCGATTATGACATTTTGATCAAGCTGCTTGGCGATGTCCAAATCGGCATGATTCCCGACGGCACGGCGATCGGAATGGGACTCGCAACGGCCGTCAACCGTTTGCGCGAAAGTGATGCCAAAAGCAAGGTCGTGATTCTCATTACCGACGGCGAAAATAATGCTGGCAATATCGATCCGGTCACTGCCGCTGAACTGGCCAAGTCCTTTAAGATCAAGGTCTATACCATCTGCATCGGCCGCGGCGGCCTGGTGCCGTTTCCGGTCAATGATCCGCTTTTCGGCAAACGCTATGTGCAAGCCAATGTCGCGATCGATGAATTTACGCTCAAACGTATTGCGGATATCACCGGCGGCCTTTTTTTCCGTGCCCGCGACCCGCAGTCGCTGACCGAAATTTATGACAAAATTAACGCCTTGGAGCGTACGGAAATTAAGGTCAAGGAATACCGCAGCTATGCGCCGCTGTTTCACTGGTTCATTCTTCCAGTCCTTCTGCTTTTGATTCTTGAGACCGTCCTGACGCGGACGGTCCTGATGACGGTGCCGTGATGCAATTTTACGAAGAAACTTATCTGCGTTATCTGCTGTTTCTGCCGCTGCTGTTTGTTCTGGGCTGGATTTCAGCCCGGCTTTGGCGCTCCCGCGTACGCCGGCTGGGCAATGAAGTTTTGCTTGCGCAAAAACTGATGCCGTTCTACCGCCGCGCGGAAGCCGGCATCCGCTTGTTTTTCATGGCCCTGGTTTTCTTGTGCTTGCTACTCGCCCTTGCGCGGCCGCAATGGGGTGAAAGTTCAAAGCAGATTGAGCGCAAAGGCGTGGATATTCTTTTCCTGCTCGACACGTCGCTCAGTATGCTGGCCGAAGATATCAAACCCAACCGTTTTGAAAAAGCCCGCCATGAAATAAAATCCGTCGTGCGCCGCCTCAAAGGCGACCGTGCCGGCTTGGTTGTCTTTTCAGGGTCCGCCTACCTCCAGACGCCCTTTACGCTGGATTATTCGGCTTTTATGCTTTTTTTGGATGCTGTCAAAGTCGGGCACGTACCTGACCCCGGCTCATCCCTGGACGCGGCCTTGAGTTTCGTGCTGCGGATTTTTCCCAAAGAAGACTTGAAGTACAAAGTGCTGATTCTGCTGACGGAAGGGGAGGACACCTTAAGCAGCATCGAAGAGACTCTCAAGGCGCTCAAAGAGGCCCATATCCGGGTTTATACCCTCGGCATGGGCACGGCCGAGGGCGGCCCTATTCCGCTCAAAGATGCCAGCGGCCGCCAAGTCGGATTCAAGAAAGACCGCGCGGGCAATGTGGTGGTTACGCATCTGGACGAGGAAGCGCTCCAGAAAATCGCCGCTGAAACTCAGGGAGTTTATTTGCAAAGCACGGCGGCGGAGCGTGAGGTCGAACTGCTTGTAAAACATCTGGGTTCTCTGGGACAAAAAAACATCAAGGAAAAAACGATTACTGAAAAAGAAGACCATTACGGACTCTTTCTGGTGCTCGCATTTATCTTTCTTCTTTTGGAGATGCTGGTGCGCCGAGCCAAACGCAGCCGCAAACTCGAACACGCGGCTCTGGCTCTTTTGGCTTTCGTGTTTTTGACCGGCTTTCTCGAAACTCCGCGCGGATTGAACAACCAGGGCAATGACGCGTTTGCCCAAAAGAAATATCAGTCCGCGCTTGAGGATTACCGCAAAGCGAAAGTCAAAACACCCGAAGACCCTGCGATTCGCTATAACCTCGGCACGGCGCTTTATCAAACCAGCCAATACCGCGAAGCCAAACAGGAATTTCAAAAGGCTCTCGAATTTTCGAAAGACGACCCGGCCTTGCGCGCCAAGGCCCATTACAACCTGGGTAACACCGAATACCGGCTAGGGAATTTTGACGGGGCCATTGCGGCGTATAAAGAAGCGTTGAAGCTGGACCCTAAGGATCAGGATGCCAAGCATAATCTCGAATTTGTGCAAAAACAAAAAAGTCTTTTCGATAAAAAAAACCCGGAACGTCAAAGCAATCAACAACAAAACCAAGATCAGCAGCAAAAGAATCAGAACCCGCAAAATCAGGATCAACAGAATCAGCAGGATCAAAGCCAGCAAAATCAAGACCAGCAGCAAAACCAAGACCAGCAACAGCAAAATCAAAACCAGAATCAACAAAATCAACAGAACCAAGACCAACAGAATCAACAGGGCCAGCAAGATCAGAATCAACAGCCGCAGCAAAATCAGCAGGATCAAAATAATAAGCAAGGCGGCCAAGGCGGCGGTTCCGGTGAAAAGCAGGACGCCAACAGTCAGCCGCAGAATCAACCGCAAAGCGGACAAAGCGGCCAGGACACGCCGCAAAACCAAAAAGAGCAGCCTTCTCAAAATGGTCAACAGCCCCAGCAGGAGAAACCCCCGGAACAAGGCCAGGGACAGAAACAGGACGAACAACAGAAAAAAGATCAAGGCTCCGGCCAAGGACAAGATATAAAAGAACCCCAAAAACCCGAGTCCGGCACGGGACAGGAGCCCGAGCAAGAGCAGAAACCTCAAGATCAGGGCGCGCAGGGCCGGGAGCAACAGCCCCAGGATCAGGAACCGCAAGGCCAAGAGCAAAAACCTGAAGAGTCTCAGGGGGACCAGCCCCAGCCGCAGAGTGAGCCCGAGGAGCAGCCGGGCCAAGAAGCGGGGCAGGGCGGCGATGAACCCCAGGAACCGCAAGAGCAAAAATCGGATAATTTAGAAGGTGTGGAACCGCCGCAGCAGCCGGGGGATTCTTCCGGCGAGGAAGAAGGCCAGTCCGCGCAGGATGGGGAGCAGCAAGAGCAGGGAAGTTCAGGTTCAGGCGGTGCCCAGTATCAGGGACAGATGAGTTTGGACAGCGCACTTAAAATTCTAGATGCGCTGCACGACGGTGAAAAAGAGTTCAGCGATTTGCGCCGCCCGGCCAGTAAACGGCACACGGCTTCGGTTGAAAAAGACTGGTAAACAGCGCAGCTGTTTTTTTAATAAAGGCGGAAGTCATCCGAGATCAAACGAGATTGCTTCGCCCTTAAACATCGCCGGCTCGCAATGACGAGTAACGTCAAGTTACGAGTCGTTTATAGTCCCAACGCAAAGGCGTTGGGGCAATAACGAGTAACGTCAAGTTACAAGTCGTTTATAGTCCCAACGCAAAAGCGTTGGGGGCAATGACAAAAATAAAATGGCAGGTCATATTCGAATCGAATTGATCTTCCCCCGAAAAAGTGGACACAACGAAGAGTTGGTTTTAGCCTGAAGGCCAGCTCAAAACGCGGAGGTGTCCAATGGAAGAAGAAAGCAGAAAGAAACGGCGATTTGATCAGGA
>JAHFHF010000025.1 GCA_023247055.1 Candidatus Omnitrophota bacterium | reverse complement strand
TTCTGCGCCCGTTCGCTGAAGGCATGCTTGCCGGACAACTTACCCAGCAAAAGCTGCGTGCCGGCCAGCCCGATTTTCTTGGGGTCGATGATCTCGTAGGTCTGGCGCTTTTTCAAAACGCCGTCTTGGTGAATGCCGGAAGCATGCGAGAATGCATTGCGCCCGACAATCGCTTTGTTCGGCTGGACCACCATGCCGGTCAGATGCGACACCAGCCGGGACGCTTTGGTGATCTCACTCAGCTTGATGCCGGTCATGCAGTCCATGAAATCTTTGCGCGTATCAATCGTCATCGCAATTTCTTCCAAGGACGCGTTGCCTGCCCGCTCGCCAATGCCGTTGACCGTGCACTCCACTTGATTCGCGCCGGCAAGCACGGCAGCCAGGGAGTTGGCGACCGCCAATCCCAAATCGTTATGGCAATGCACGGACAGAATCACGTCTTTGCCGAGTTGCGGGCATTTTTTGATCAGAAAGCGCATCAAATTCCCAAACTCTTCCGGCACTGCATAACCCACGGTATCCGGAACGTTGATCGACGTGGCTCCGGCTTCGACGGCCGCTTTGATCACCTGCGCCAGAAAACCCGGTTCGGTACGCGAAGCATCCTCAGGAGAAAATTCGATTTTCTTGAAATCTTTGCTGGCCCGCGAAATATTGTCCGTGACCATTTTCAAAATTTCGCGTTTGTCCTTTTTGAGTTTGTACTGCATGTGAATCTGCGATGTGGCCAAAAAAACATGCAGGCGGCGGCGCCGCGCTTTTTCAAGCGCGCGGCGGCAGGCGTCAATATCGGAGGGCATCATACGCGACAAGCCGCAAATTTCAGGCGTGCGGATAGCCTCGGCAATCATCGCGACCGCTTTCATTTCGCCGGGCGACGACGCCGGAAAACCGGCTTCGATCACGTCGACGCGCAGGCGTTCAAGCTGCCGGGCGATTTTCAGTTTTTCATCCGGCGTCAGGGATGCGCCGGGCGATTGCTCGCCGTCCCTGAGCGTCGTATCAAAAATATAGATTTTACGTTTGTCTTTGGCCATCAATAAAAAAGGCTACAGGTGTTCCGAGTTTAAGCACCCGGCCGCCTGTAACCTTTTTCCTTTTTCAATGTTATGCGGCTTACCGGGCTGCTTTTTCTTTGAGTTTTTGTTTTTCGCCTGGCTGTGTGATCCAATGCATCATCCCGCGGAGCTGCGCGCCCACTTTTTCGATCGGATGATCATCGGCAGCCTTTTTAAGCCGCTCATAATTAGGCCGGCCATTTTTGTTTTCGGCGATCCATTCCTTGGCAAACTGACCAGACTGAATCTCAGAAAGAATTTTTTTCATTTCCTTGCGCGTTTCCGCCGTGATGATCCGCGTTCCGCGGCTGTAATCGCCGTACTCCGCCGTGTCAGAAACGCGGCGGTGCATGCCGCTGATACCGGCCGCGAAAATGGCATCCGTAATCAGCTTCACTTCATGCTGGCATTCGAAATAAGCCATTTCCGGCGCGTAACCCGCTTCCACCAGCGTGTCATAGCCTGCGCGGATGAGTTCGCTCAAACCGCCGCAGAGCACGGCCTGCTCGCCGAAAAGATCGGTCTCCGTTTCTTCTTTGAAATTCGTTTCGATAACGCCCGCACGCGTTCCGCCAACACCTTTGGCATGCGCTAAAGCCAATTGAAGGGCCTTGCCGCTGGCGTTCTGATAAATCGCCACGAGGCACGGCACGCCGCCGCCTTCAACGAATTGCGAACGCACCAAAGCCCCGGGCCCTTTCGGCGCGACCATGAACACGTCGATGTCTTTGGGCGGCTTGATGTAACCAAAGTGAATGTTGAAACCGTGTGAAAACAGCAGCGCTTTGCCCGGTTTGAGGCGCGGGGCGATGCTCTTCTCGTAAATTTCGGCCTGGAGGTGGTCCTGCGTCAAAATCTGGATGATGTCCGCTTGTTCCGCCGCTTCTTCGGCCGAAACCGGCTCAAAACCATCCTGAACGGCCAGGTCATAATTTTTACCGCCTTTGCGCTGAGCCACAAGAACTTCCACACCCGAATCGCGCAGGTTCAAACCCTGGCCGCGGCCCTGGATCCCGTAGCCGACAATGGCCACTTTCTTGCCTTTCAGCAAATTCAAATCCGCATCTTGGTCATAATAAATTTTCATGTCTGTCCTTTCAAACCTAGACTTTGACTTACTAGAGTTTCTCCCTCTCCCTTCGGGAGAGGGTCGGGGTGAGGGGTGAAATGCTTTTTCCCTGTTACCCCCTCATCCTAACCTTCTCCCCAAAGGGAGAAGGAACTGCTCACTTAAAATCAAACTTTAACCTTGGGCTTTTTGGAAGCAGCGGCAGCGGCCGGCTTCTTGGCTTTCAGGGCTGTGTCATCCTTTTCAATCACCGGGTTTTTCTGCGACGCAGTCAACTCGGCCTTGCGCGACATGGCGATCAAGCCGGTGCGCACCACTTCGAGAATGCCATAAGGACGCAGTAATTCCAGCATGGCATCGATCTTGCTCTCGCCCCCCGTGACTTCAATCGCCAGCGCCTTGGAATTGACGTCCACAATCTTGGCGCGGAAGGTATTGACGATCTGCATGACTTCGCTGCGCGTCGAAGCCGGCGCTAAAACCTTCACAAGCACCAACTCCCGGTCAATCATGTCTTCGCCCGTCAAGTTCACCACCTTGATCACATCGATCAGCTTATTGAGCTGCTTCATGATTTGATCGACCACGCGGTCATCGCCATGGGCGACGATCGTGATTCGCGAAACCTTTTCATCTTCAGTCTCGCCGACGGCCAGACTGTCAATGTTGAACCCGCGCGCGGAAAAAAGCCCGGAAACGCGCGCAAGCACGCCGAAATGATTTTCAACCAAAACGCCGATAGTGTGTTTCATAATTTCTCCTTAGCCTTAGGCCATATCCATAACTTGATCAAGAGCATGTCCGGCCGGAACCATCGGAAAAACGTTGTCTTCCTGGGCCACGACGCAATGAATGAGAACGGGCCCCTTATGGGCCAGCGCCTCTTTGATTCCCGGTTCGAGTTCCGCAGGCGTCCTGATTTTAATGGCTTTGACGCCATAGCCGTCCGCCAGCTTCATGAAATCGGGGTTGGAAGCCCCGAGTTGTGAACCAGAATAACGGTGGCGGTAAAAAAGTTCCTGCCATTGCCGGACCATGCCATGGTGGCTGTTATCCAGGATGAACAATTTAACCGGAATCTTGTAATACGCCGCCGTCGCCATTTCACACAGAGTCATCTGCGTAGAACCATCGCCGTCAAAGCAGACGACCGTTTCATTCGGACGCGCCAACTGGGCGCCGATGGCTGACGGCAAACCGTAACCCATCGTTCCCAGCCCGCCGGAAGTCAGCATGCTGCGCGGGGCCTTAAAACCATACCATTGCGCAGTCCACATCTGATGCTGCCCGACGCCGGTCGTCACAACCGCTTCATGCTTGGTCAGTTCCCCGACTTTGGCAATGACCATCTCTTGGCGCAAAACGTTATCATTGGATTTGAATTTTAGCGGATGCTTGGCTTTCCACTCCGCAATCTGATCGAGCCAGGGTTTAATTTCCTTGCGGCGGTCTTTGACCAGCTTATTGAGTTGACGCAGCACCGGCTTGACATCGCCGACCACGGAAACGTCCACGCGCACGGTCTTGGAAATCGAGGCTGGATCAATATCAATGTGGACGATCTTGGCATGCGGACAAAATTTCGCCACATGCCCCGTGACGCGGTCGTCAAAACGCGCGCCCACGGCGATCAGCACATCCGACTGTTGAACGGAGTAATTCGCATAAACCGTTCCGTGCATGCCGAGCATGCGCAAAGACGAGGGATGGTCTTCGGGAAAAATTCCGAGACCCAGCACCGTTGTCGTGATCGGAATGCCTGTTTTTTCAACCAGTTCGAAAACTTCCTTGTGCGCGCCAGAACCCACGGCTCCGCCGCCCACATAGAGGCAGGGACGTTTGGCTTGATTAATCAGGTCCGCGGCTTTCTTAATAGCAGCCGGATCGCCTTCGCTTGGAATCGTATACCCGCGGATGGAAACGTCCTTGGGATAGTCAAATTCTGCGGTAGCGCGGCTGACGTCCACCGGAAAGTCGATCAGCACGGGTCCCGGGCGGCCGGTCCGTGCGATATAAAACGCTTCTTTGACAATCCGCGTAATGTCGTTGACGTCCCGCACGAGATAATTGTGTTTGGTCACCGGACGGGTGATGCCCATCACATCGGCTTCCTGAAACGCATCGCTGCCGATCGCGGTCGTGGCCACCTGGCCGGTAATGCAAACCAGCGGCGCCGAATCCATATAGGCCGTAGCCAATCCGGTCACCGTATTGGTGGCCGCAGGCCCGGACGTCACCATGCAGACACCGGGTTTTCCCGTCGCGCGGCCGTAGGCGTCGGCCATGTGGGTGGCGCCCTGTTCGTGCCGCACTAAAATAAACTTGAGTTTCGAATCATACAGTGCATCAAACGTGGGAAGAATGGCTCCGCCGGGCAGGCCAAACACATAGTCCACTCCTTCTTCTTCGAGGCTGCGAATTAAAATTTGCGCTCCGGTCAATTTCATAATCAGCTCCAATAATTACTGCCCCATCGCATCGCGGCGGGACAGGGATCAAACGGCAAAAAATTCTTTGAGTGTCTGCCGTGCCCGTTGTTTAAAAGTTTTGCTGGATTCAGAAACGATCGTTTGCCATTCCTGATTTTTCGTTTCAAGAAGCTCGAAAAGTTGTTTTTTAAATTCAATTTTGGTGAGGTCGTCCTCACCACCAACCGTCTTGATCTGGACGGGATAGCCTTTGCTTTCAAACTGAAGCGCTTTGGCCATCGTGGTCTCGTAAAGGTCTTTTTGATCTTCCCGCAGGTAAATTAAAAAAGGCCGCTGTTCATTTGCATCACTACGGGGTTTAATCAAGGCTTCATATTTACCGATCCAACTGCCGCCCACTAAAGCGATGGCTGAAAAGGCTTCCGGATGGGCCGTGCCCAGATAGGCGGCATAGTGCGCGCCCTGATCCTTACCAAACAAATACACCCGGTCTTTAGCGATACGGTAACGCAGCATGACATCATTGAGGATTCCCAGAATCCACTCATCCACACGCGTGGGCATGTCTTGCGCACGCAAATTGGCCGGGGCCAGGACGATCATATTGCGGCGCCGGGACATACCTTCCCAATACTTAATCGCATCCTTGGCTTCTTTACCTTCGGGCGGAATGGCCACTATCAAAGGATAGGCTTGTTTGGGCGAATAACTTTCCGGCACCAGCAGCAACACCGGATAGCGATAACCCTCTAATTCAAGGAGGCCGGTTGGAACGCCCGGGCTTTCTTCGTCTTCAGCGTTGGCTGCAGGCAGCGCCATCGCAGACAACGCCAGCGCCAGCAAAAAGACAGAAATGCCCCTATTTTTTTTCATCCCTATTCCTAATGTGTCGCGTGAATTTGAAGCGATGTAACCCGAGACGAGGCTTAAGGTTCTTTAACCGAAGCCTGCGTATGCGCTTAGAAAAAGGCTTGTCATTATATACCGGGGGCTTTCTTCCGTCAATCAAGGCTGTTTCGAGTTTTTAGCACGAATACCGTCCTTAAAAATAACTTCTAACTTATTATTTAACAAAGAGTTAGGCGTTTATTTGGCAGAGGCTGTCTGGCCTTCAATGCGGCGGATTTCATCGCGAAAACGCGCTGCTTTGGGAAAATCCAGGGCACGCGCGGCAGCTTCCATGCGGTTCTTGAGGTAGGTCAGATAGGTTTTAGCTTCATAGGCTTTGGTGTCTTCGCCGACTGCCTCCGCCACAAATTCTTCGGCAGCCTTGTATTTTTCAATCCCTTCACGGATTTCTTTTTTGATCGACTGCGGCGTAATACCGTGTTTGCGGTTGTATTCGGCCTGCAAGCTGCGGCGCCGGCCGGTTTCATCCATCGCATGGCGCATAGAATCAGTCGTGCGGTCCGCATACATGATCACCCGGCCGTTGATATGCCGGGCGGCCCGGCCCGCAATCTGAATCAACGAAACCGCGCTGCGCAAAAATCCTTCCTTGTCGGCATCCAGGATGGCCACCAGCGAAACTTCCGGCAGGTCTAGTCCTTCACGCAGCAGGTTGACGCCGATCACGCAGTCATACTTTTGCAAGCGCAGGTCGCGCAAAATCTCCACGCGCTCGAACGCATCAAATTCGGAATGCAGGTAATTGACACGAATGCCCACTTCGCGCAGGTAACGGCTCAAATCTTCCGCCATTTTTTTGGTCAGGGTCGTGACCAGCACGCGTTCACTTTTTTTGGCACGCGCTTTAATTTCAGCAATCAGGTCGTCCACCTGGCCTTCCGTTTTGCGCACGTCGATTTCCGGATCAAGCAGTCCCGTGGGGCGGATAATCTGTTCTACATGCACCGGAGTACGCGCCGTTTCATAAGGCCCGGGCGTGGCCGAAACATAGAGTACTTGCCCGGTCCTGCGTTCAAACTCTTCGAATTTAAGAGGACGGTTGTCCAGCGCCGAAGGCAGGCGGAACCCATGATCGACCAGCACTTTTTTGCGCGAAAAGTCGCCGTTGAACATCCCGCGCACCTGCGGCAGCGTCTGGTGCGATTCATCAATGATCGTCAGGTAATCTTTGGGGAAATAATCCAGCAGCGTGTAGGGGGTTGATCCTGGCGCGCGGCCTGAAAGATGCCGCGAATAGTTTTCAACACCGCCGCAATAGCCGACTTCGCGCAGCATTTCGAGATCATAGCGCGTACGCGATTCGATGCGCTTGGCTTCAAGGTCTTTACCATCACGAATCAATTCTTTGATCCGCTGAGTCAACTCATCGCGGATGGAAAGCAGGGCCGCTTCCAGTTTGGCGGAGGGCGTGACAAAGTGTTTGGCCGGATATAGCGCCAGGCGCTCCAAAGCGCGCAGAGGTTTCAGGTGCACGGCATCCAGCATTTGAATGTCCGTCACACGTTCCGCGTCTAAATCAATGCGATGCGGATTTTCACCGTAAGAAGGAAACACGTCCACCCGTCCGCCCCGCACGCGAAAAGTCCCGCGCTTAAGTTCCGTTTCGACCCGTTCATACTGCAGGGCGACCAGGTCGCCAATCAGTTTTTCGCGGTCGAGGGCCCCGCCTTTTTCAATTTGGATCAGCATGCCCTGCCAGTCCTCCGGAGCGCCTAAGCCATAGATGCATGAAACGCTGGCAACAATAATCGTATCCGGCCGCGACAAAACCGAACTAGTACTGGCCAGGCGCAGGCGGTCGAGGTTGTCATTGATGGAAGAATCTTTTTCGATATACGTGTCGGTATGCGGAATATAGGCTTCCGGCTGGTAGTAGTCGTAGTACGAGACAAAATACTCAACCGCATTTTTTGGAAAAAACTCTTTGAATTCTGAATAAAGCTGCGCGGCAAGAGTTTTATTATGCGAGATGACCAGCGTGGGTTTACCCAGGCGCGCAATCACGTTCGCCATGGTAAAGGTTTTACCGGAGCCGGTGACACCGACCAGCACGGCTTCCTTGCCGCCGCTTTCAAACGTCTCCGCAATGCGCTTGATCGCCTGCGGCTGGTCGCCGCGCGGTTTCATCTCGGACGTAAGTTCAAAAAGGCTCATAGCGGCTATTTTACACCGGCAGGCAATTTAGGGATGATGAAAACAGGGACAGGTCCATGCTTTTGGACCTGCCCCTGGACACTTGATTATTCGATCAACAGCGAAAGATCGGCGGGTTTGGCGGAATGAGTCAGGGCTCCCACGGAAATCCAGTCCACGCCCATGGCCGCATAATGGGCCACGTTTTCAAGCGTAATCCCGCCGGAGGCTTCGAGAATCACCTGAGGATGTTTTTTGCGCGCCAGCTTGACGGCCTTGCGCAAAAGATCGGGGGTAAAATTATCAAACAAAATCACGCCGGGTTCCAGGGCCAGCGCTCCGCGCAACTCGCTCAAATTGCGGACTTCGATCTCAAACCGTCCGCGATAGCGTTTCAGCGGCTGCAAAGACCCTAAGGCGCGGTGGTTTTCTTTGACGAATAGCGCGTCATAAAGCCCCATGCGGTGATTTTTACCGCCGCCCATGCGCACCGCGTATTTTTCGGTTTCACGCCAAAGCGGGGTTGTTTTACGCGTATCGAGAATCAAAACTGCGAAACCTTTGACGCGGCTGACAAAATCATGGGTCAGCGCCGCAATGCCCATCAGCCGGGCCAGCAAATTAAGCGCAACGCGTTCGCCTTTCAAAATGGCCGCGGCACTGCCCGTCAGCGTCATGAGACGGGTGTTGCGCCGGCATAAAGCGCCTTCCCGGACATGCAAAACCAATTTGATTTGCGGATCGAGCTGGCGGAAAACTTCGCGCACAAGCGCTTCGCCGCAAAAAAGCCCGCTGCTGCGCGTCCAGATTGCGGCCTTGGCCCGGCTTTTTTGAGACACCAGCAGGCCGGTCGTAATGTCCCCCGGCCCGATGTCTTCTTCCAGCGCAAGACGGATCGCCGTCTGCGTACGCTCCGAAAAAGGAAAATCCTGAATTGTTTTTTTCATAAGTTGCCTAAATAAGACTTCAGAGAATTTCGCGGACTTTCTCCGCCGGCCGTGCCAAAACCGCCTTGTTGCCCTTGACGACAATGGGCCTTTCGATCAAATCGGGATGTTCGGACATCAGACGGATCAGATCATCCTCGGAAAGCGCTTTGCGGTCAAGCCCAAGTTCGCGGTAAAGCGGCTCTTTTTTACGCAATAAGTCCGCAGCCGGAATTTTAAGTTTCGCCAAAAGTTCTTTCAACGTTGATTTTGAAAGTTTGGTTTCATAATAGTTGATACTTTCAAAATCCGCGGCAGCATTTTCCAATTCGGTTTTGACTTTGCGGCAGGTCGTGCATGTCGGTTTTTGATAAAAAGTGAAGCGCGGCATAAAACCCTCCATTTTTTTGAAAAAGTTTTTTAAAAATTGATTTTGGAAACAAAAATAAATTTTCTCACCGCGAAAAAAATCAAAAAAATAATTTTGTTCTTTGACTTTCATGAAAAATTATGTTATCAACAACATTAGGTGTAAAGCGTAAACGGAAAAATGCCGTTACGTTAATAAGTGCAAGCGCCATCCTTTCGCGGCGCAGCAACAGACTAAAAGTCTGACACAACGAAAGAAAGGAAATAAAATGGCAACGAAAAAGAAAGCTAAGTCAAAGAAAAAAGCGACCAAGAAACGCAAGTAACTTTTTTCTTTTGCCAAAAGGCTGATGTCCTCCGGGACATCAGCCTTTTGTGTCTTCTGCGTCATCACCAACGCATATCCTCCGGCAGTTCCTTTTTGAAACGCAGCACTTCCCCGCTCATGGGATGCGGAAACTCCAACAGAGCCGAATGCAAGGCCGGCCGGTTGATCAGCGCAGCGCATTTTTGTTGAGCGCCGTACTTCAGATCCCCGGCCAAAGGAAACCCTTCGCAAGCGCTTTGCACGCGGACCTGGTGGGACCGTCCGGTTTCCAGCCAGAACTCGGCCAGGGTCACTTCCTGGCCTTGACGGGTCTTATGGTCCAAGGGCTTTACGGCAAGCACGGCTTCTTTCGTCTCCGGTTTCTTACTGCGGTAGGCCCGCACCTGGTTCGTGGCTTCATCTTTACAGAGCCAATGCCGCCACTGGGCCGGCTGATCCAGGCGGCCGCAAAGCCAGGCCCAATAAACCCGCCGGATTTCGCCGGCTTGCAAGGCCGCGCTCAGGCGCGCGGCCGCTTTGCTGCGTTTCGCCGCAACCATCAGCCCCGAAGTATTGCGATCCAGCCGGTGGATCAGGCCCACGTAATGCCGGCCAAAATAGGCGCGCAGCCAATCGACGAGATTCAGATCGCCCTTGACTTCACCTTGGCTTAAAAGCCCTGCAGGTTTTGAAATCACGATTAAATGCGTATCTTCAAAAATAATTTCAGGATCCGCCGCGCGCATGCCACTCCTCCGGAGATAACAACTCCATCTGCAGGGCATGAACGCCCGCCTGAAGAAAAGATGCCAGGGACTGGTAAACGGCTTGGTGCCGCTCCAGCGGTTTGCGGCCTGCAAAGGCTTGGCAGACGAGTTTAATCCTGAAATGGCTGGCGCCGCCGGCGCCCGCTTCACGGTGCCCCTGATGGCGGGCGCTGTCATCGGCCACTTCAAGCACAAGGGGTGCAAAATCCTGCGTCAGGCGGGCTTTGATTTCATCTTGGACTGAAGGAGATTTCATACGGCCGGGCAGTTTGATTTTTGGGGAGAGTTTATTTCTTGGGGGCAACCGCGGTTTTGGCAAGTTCATCTTTGATCGCCTGGCTCTCACTCACATCGATCGCGCCATCTTTGTTAGTATCAAAATTCTGGAAAGACATGACGGCATAGCGGACCGAGCCCTTTTCCTTGATCTCTTCCAGCAGCGCTTCCATCTGATTACGCCGCCACTCTTCGTGCTTGGCCCAGTCAATGAGCGCGGCCCCGGCTTGCATAGTGGCAAAAAAAACCAGCCCGCCCGCAAATGCTGCAAAAATAAATTTTCGGAAAGTGCGCTGCATAAAAACCTCTGAATGGGGACAGGTCCACTTCATTTGGACCTGTCCCTAAACGTACTAGAAATTGTACTGCTATTATCGGTCCCGGCCTAGCGAAGGTTTATACGCCGCCATGGCGGGCCACCCATGCATGCGACATGGCCGAGGAGGCGTTGTAGGCAATGCTGTGGACAATTTTGGAAAGTGTGCGGCGCACGATTTTCATTAAAAGCGAGGCGCTGCGGAAGTCCGCCGGCGCAAAGTGGCTGACCCGGCCGTCGATGACCAGGCGTTTGACTTTTTCGGGGATCGGAATGCGCGGATCGAAAACGGCAATGGCGTGGCCGCCGTAGCGGTTGGTTACGGTCATCGACGGAATGTCGGTGATGCTGTCGCCGATGTAAATCATATTTGAAAAAGGAATACGGCGGTTTTCTTCCGGCATGTGGTCATTGATGTCTTCATTCATTTCCAGCCGGCCCTTATTGATCCGGAAAAGAAACTGGGTCTTGTTGGTGTCATTGATCACCAGCTTGGGGAAAACCGGGCCTTTGGCATCGTACTCATATTCACAGGCATAGATGCGTTTGAAACGCTTGGCGATCCCGGCATTTTCTAAAATCTCTTTCATGCCGCTGGAGATGATGTAATGCTCGACCCGGATGCCCCATTCGCGCACCTGCGGCAGGCTCTTGAGATAACGGTCGACGGCCGCAAAAAAACCGGGAACGCCGGGATAGTATTCAATGTGCCGGGCCAGACGGTGCAGCGCCTCGCGGGTCAACGGTTTTTTTTGAAAAGCTTCGTCGTGCATCAATAAACTGAGATAAGCCAGGGTGCGTTCATAGCCGCGTTTGACGAGCGCGTCGGACTTGGCCCAAAAGTCTTTTTTGTGGATGCCCCAGGCGCGAAAGATGGTGTCTTCCTGCATGTTGTTTGGCGACAGCGTGCCGTCAAAGTCATAGACCATGCCAATGACGTTGTGATGGTAGGAGGTGTTTTTTTTACCTGTCTTTTTGCGCGGCATGACTTCTGAACCTATCCCCCACCTTGATCCTCCCCCGAAAAGCCCGGGGGAGGAAACAAAGATGAATTATCAGCGGGCTTCTAGAACACTCTCACTCATGTCTTATTTCTTTTCACTTAAACAACTCCAGGCTTTCCTCGTGCGCCTTCAAGACTTTACCGGCATCTTCAAGTTTTTCACGCTCTTGCTGGATAATTTCTTCCGGAGCATTCTTGACAAAATTGTCGTTGGAGAGTTTCTGGGAGATGGCCGTCATAAAGCGCCGCAATTCCTCCATTTTGGCGGCAATCCGCGTTTTTTCTTTCACCGGATCCACGATCCCCTCAATACCGATGAACACTTCAAACTCCGGATAAGCCTGCCCCATATAATTTTTTGTTTTTTGGAAGGTCGCAAGCACTTCCAGCGATTCAAGACGCGCTAAGCGGACAATCTGCGGACGAAAGCGTTCAAACGTGCGGAGCACCTCTGCATCCGGTGCGGCCACCACGGCTTTCAAAGTCTGCTGCGCAGGAATATTAAGCGTCATGCGCAGGTCGCGCAGGCCGCTGACGGCCTTTTGCAGCCATTCCACGGCGCGGCAGGCGTTCGCGCGCTGCGCAGGCACGGAAACGGCTTTCACGGGCCAGGGAGCATAAAGAATGGTTTCAGACGTAGACGCATCCGAGGCATACGCCGGCAATTTTTGCCAGATTTCCTCGGTCACAAATGGCATGAAAGGATGCATCAGCCGCAGAATACGGTCCAGCACGTGAAATAGGACCTTTTGCGTCGCTATTTTTTCAGCGCTGTCCCCGCCCATCAAGACCGGCTTGGAAAGTTCGATAAACCAGTCGCAGAAATCATTCCACACAAAATGATAAAGTTCGCTGGAAGCCTGGGCCATGCCGAATCCTTCGAGATGGGCATCCGCCGTCTCAATCACCTGGTCCAGCCGGGCCAAAATCCAGAGGTCGGAGGTCGAAAGATTGTCCGGAAGATTGCCTGAAAAAGAACCACTTTTGAATCCTTCGAGATTCATCATCACAAAACGCGAGGCATTCCAAAGTTTGTTGGTAAAATTGCGGCCGACCTCAAATTTTTCTTTGGACAGATAAACGTCCTGCGCGGAAAGCATCAGCATGCTGAAACGCAGCGAATCCGCGCCGAGTTCGTCGATCACTTCCAGCGGATCAATGACGTTGCCGAGCGACTTCGACATTTTAAGACCGGTTGCGGCCCGCACCGTGCCGTGAATGTAAATACGCGAAAACGGCACCTCGCCCATAAATTCCAGGCCGGCCATGATCATGCGGGCCACCCAGAAAAAGATAATTTCCGCCGCGGTCACCAAATCGGAAGTCGGGTAAAAACGCGCCAAGTCCGGCGTTTTCTCCGGCCAACCGAGCGTTGAAAAGGGCCACAACCAGGAAGAAAACCAGGTGTCAAGAACGTCAGGGTCTTGAACTAAATCCATACCGCCGCAGGCTGGGCATTTCTTGGGTGTTTCGCGCGCAACGATGATTCCTCTCTGAGATTGCTTCGCCCCTCCCGAAATGCTTCCTGGGCTCGCAATGACAAAATTCTCTTTGTCACTGTGAGCAATCTCAGATTTCAAGCAATGATCGCAATACCAGACGGGGATTTGATGCCCCCACCAAATCTGGCGTGAAATGCACCAATCGCGGATGCCGGAGAGCCAGTTGGTGTAAACCTTGGTCCAGCGGTTGGGATAGAATTTGGTTTTGCCTTCTTCGTGGGCTTTCAGCGCACGATCGGCCAGCGGTTTCATTTTCACAAACCACTGTTTGGAAAGATAGGGCTCGACCACGGTTTCGCAGCGGTAGCAATGGCCGACCGAATGGCGGTGCGGCACGCTTTTCACAAAAAGCCCCTGAGCCTCGAGATCGGCGATCACCTGCTTGCGCGCGGCAAACCGGTCCAGGCCTTGATAAGCGCCGCCCAGTTCATTGATTTTTCCTTCCGGTGTCATGACATTGATTTGCGCAAGGCCATGGCGTTTGCCCATGTCAAAATCGTTGGGATCGTGCGCGGGCGTGACTTTCACCAGTCCCGTGCCGAACTGCGGATCAACCGCCGCATCCAAAATGATGGGGATTTCACGGTTCACGAGCGGGAGAATCAGCTTCTTGCCATGCAGGGCTTTGTAGCGTTCATCGTCCGGATGCACGGCCACGGCCGTATCGCCCAGCATGGTTTCAGGACGCGTGGTCGCAACCACAATATGGTCTTCGCCCGGAAGCTCCGCCTTTGTCCCCTTGCCCGCCACGGGATATTTAAGATGATAAAAATTGCCGTTGATTTCCTTGTGCACAGATTCTTCGTCTGAGAGCGCGGTGCGGCAGCGCGGGCACCAGTTGATGATGTAATGGCCCTGATAAATCAGGCCCTTTTCATAGAGCGACACAAAGGCCTCGCGCACGGCATGCGACAGGCCTTCATCCATGGTAAAACGCTCGCGCGACCAGTCGCAGGAAGCACCCAGGCGGCGCAGCTGGCGCGTGATCGTATTACCGTTTTCCTCTTTCCACTTCCAGACTTCTTTGAGAAAAGCTTCGCGGCCCAGATCGTGACGCGTCTTTTTTTCTTTGGCGAGTTTGCGTTCGACCACGTTCTGCGTGGCAATGCCCGCATGGTCCACGCCCGGCACCCAAAGCGTATCGCGGCCGCGCATGCGGTTCCAGCGGGTCAGCACGTCTTGAATCGAATTATTTAAAGCATGGCCGACATGCAGCACGCCGGTGACATTCGGCGGAGGGATGACGATGACGTAAGGCTTGGCGCCCGTGTTGCCGGTCTTGTCGCTCAGGGGCCGGAAATAACCTTTGGATTCCCAATGCTGATACCAGCGGGACTCCGTTTCAGAGGGCTGATAGCGGGAAGGGAGTTCTTTTTCGTCGGTCATGAAACGCGCTGAGTTTTGAAGAGTTTGTACTCGATCGCCTCAGTCAGGGCTTTCCAGCTGGCTTCGACGATGTTGGCATGCACGCCGACCGTGACCCAGGACGACTCGGCGTCCTGGAATTCAATGAAGACGCGCACCTTGGCGGCTGTACCGGCTTCGGAATTGACCACACGCACTTTGAAATCGGTGAGATGGGTCTCGTCAATCACGGGATAAGCATGGCGCAGGGCTTTGCGCAAGGCACGGTCGAGCGCATTGACCGGCCCGTCGCCTTCAGCGACTTCAAAATGCTCCTTACCCTTGGCCTTGAGTTTGACTTCCGCAACCGAAGTCGGATTTTCCTTGCCGATATTTTCAGCGCGAACCGCCACGGCATCGATCTCGAAAAATTTTTTACTGCGGCCCATCAAACGGTGCATCAAAAGTTCAAAACTGGCTTCCGCGGCCTCGAATTGATAGCCCTCATTTTCAAGGCGCTGAATCTCGGTCAACACGCGCCGCGCTTCCGGCGACTCTTTGTCAAAATCCATGTGCAGTTCACGCGCTTTGATCATCACATTGGTTTTGCCGCCGAGTTCAGACACCAGAAAACGGCGGTGATTGCCCAGCAGCTTGGGGTCCACGTGCTCATACGTTTTTGAATTTTTCATCATGGCGTTGATATGCACGCCGCCTTTGTGGGCGAATGCCGCGCGGCCCGTAAAAGGCTGATGGATGTTGAGCGGCAGGTTGCAAATTTCCGCCACATAATGCGAAACCTGCGTCAATTCTTTCATTTTTTTGGGGCTGAGCGTTTCGCGGTTCATTTTGAGCGCCAGCACCGGGATGATACTGACCAGATTGGCATTGCCGCAGCGTTCGCCGATACCGTTGATCGTGCCCTGCACCAGCACCACGCCCTCGCCTACCGCCTGAAGAGAATTGGCCACGCCTAGTTCTGAATCGTTATGGCAGTGAATACCGAGCGGTGTTTTGACCGAGCGTTTCACGCGCAGGATAGCGTGACGGATTTCATGGGGCAGCGTGCCGCCATTGGTATCGCAAAGCGTGATGTTGGATGCGCCGGCTTTAGCGGCCTTCTGAATGGATTTGAGGGCGTAGTCAGGATTGGCTTTGAAGCCGTCAAAAAAATGTTCGGCATCGTAGATCACTTCGCGTTTTTTAGAACAAAGATACGAAACGCTGTCATAAATCATTTGCAGATTTTCTTTGAGCGACGTACGGAAAACTTCCGTCACATGAAAATCCCAGGACTTTCCGAAGATCGTAACCGCGCTGGTTTTGGCTTCGAGCAGGGCCTTGATGTTGGCGTCGTCGGCTGTCTTGGTATGCGCGCGGCGCGTGGACCCGAAAGCCACGATCACGGCATTGCGGATCTTGGCTTTTTTGATTTCCGTGAAAAAGGCCATGTCCTTGGGATTGGAGCCCGGCCAGCCGCCCTCGATATAGTGTACGCCGAGCGCATCCAGACGCTTGGCGATCATCACCTTGTCCTGTGCAGACAGACTGATGCCCTCCGCCTGCGTTCCATCCCGCAGGGTTGTGTCATAAATCAAAACTTTTTTTAGTTTTTTCATAGGTCAATTCGTAGTGGCAATTCATGAATTGCCACTACAATTTTCTTCAATCGCGATTCCAAGTTCGCAGGGTACAGGCATGCCTGTACCTTGCGAACAAGGTCATTCACGCGTGATTTTTTTATCCAACCCGAATTCTTTGTGAATCGTCTGTGCCGCGAGCCGGCCTTTTTTACCATCCACCACACAGGAAATTTTAATTTCCGACGTCGAGATCATGTCGATGTTGATTTTCTTGCGCGCCAGGGCGCCGAACATCTTGGACGCAATGCCTGAATGCGAACGCATGCCCACGCCGACAATGCTGACTTTGGCGATATTTTCATCGCAGTCAATGTGCCCGGCTTTTAACTCCTTGGCCGCGCGGCGCACCACGTCGAGCGCTTTCTGCAGTTCGTTTTTATAAACCGTAAATGAAATGTCCGTGGTGTTCGTTTCGGTTTTATTCTGAATGATCATGTCGATATTGACCTTGGCATCGGCCAGCGTCTTGAAAAGCCGCGCGGCAATGCCCGGACGGTCCGGCACCCTGAAAAATGTGATTTTGGCTTCATCTTCCGTTAGCGCCACTCCGCGCACTGTCACTTCCTCCATGGCCTTGGTCTCCTTTGTAATCAGCGTGCCTTCTTTGAAATGCCGTGAATTGCGCACGTAAATCGGAACGTTGAATTTCTTACCCACTTCAATCGAACGGTTATGCATCACCTTGGCGCCAAGCGACGCCATTTCAAGAATTTCGTCATAGCTGATGGTGTTGATTTTCTGCGCGGCTGGAACCACACGCGGATCGGCCGTATAAACGCCGTCCACGTCCGTGTAAATTTCGCAGCAGCGCGCCTTCAGCGCTTTGGCCAGCGCCACGGCCGTCAGGTCGGAGCCGCCGCGGCCGAGCGTCGTAATTTCGCCGGTTCGGGTCTTGCCCTGAAAACCGGCAACCACCACTACATTTTTTTCACGCAGGGCTTGGCGCAGGCGCGTGGTATCAATGTCCAGAATGCGCGCCTTCGTGTGGGAAGGGTCGGTCACAATACCGATCTGCGCGCCCGTGAATGAAAGCGCCTTTCCGCCCTGCTCCTGAATCGCCATGGCAAGCAAGGCTACGGAAACTTGTTCACCGGTGGAAAGCAGCATGTCCAGTTCGCGGTCGCTGGGGCGTTTGGTAATTTGCTCGGCCAGCGTAATCAGATCATCGGTCATATCGCCCATGGCGGAAACGACGACGACCACATCATTGCCTTTTTTACGCTCGCGCAAAATACGGCCGGCCACATACTTGATGCGCGCGGCATTGGCAACAGACGTGCCCCCGTATTTTTGAACGATCACGGCCATGATTAATGGTGGGCGAGAAACTGGCGCAGAAGGTCGGAGCTTTTAGATTTAAGCTCCGAACTTTTGGCCGCAATCTCCGTAAATTTTTCCGTGTCGCCCGGCATCAGATTTTTACCGGCCATGACAAACGGCACGGCATCCTTGAGACGCTTGCGCTGCTTCCACGACGACGCGTGGATGGGAGTCACCAGCAAACGTACTTCCTTGGCCTTATCCAGATAATTTTTAATTTTCGACAGGATAAAATAATCCGCGGCTTCGAGGCCGGAAATCTTCGCGCGCAAATCGCCGTCGCGGCTGGCGCGGTCGCATTCGGTCAGATGCAGGCAGACAAAATCTTTTTCTTCAATTGCGTCCAGCACCTGCCGGCTTTTCTTTTCATAAACATCCGCCAATTCGCCCTCAGCCTCGCTGGCTTCGATCACGGTCATGCCGCTCAAACGGCCGATGCCGCGCGCGTATTCCGCATCGCTGATCAGCGCGCCCGAAAGCCCGTACTCCTGGCTGAACTTTTCAAGCTGGACCATGCGCCCCTGGCCCCAAAACCAAATCAAATTGGCCGGGTTCTCCTGCAGGTCAATGCGCACCTGGTTAATCTCATGGTCCTGCAAAAGCAGTTTGGCGTCGGACATGAGTTTCTTCAGCAGTTCGCTGCCCGGGCCTTTGGGATAATGCGCGTCAACCGGCTCGCCGATCATTTCGTGCGGCGGCGTGGTCTTGGCTGAAAGCGCTTCATAGCCGTGCGCGTCCTTGATCACGGCAATGTGGCGGTGGCCGGTGCCGGCGAAAAAACGCACGAAATCGCTGGCCAATTTTTTATTTAAAAAATTCATCAACGCACGCGATTCTTTGTTGGAAATTTTTCCCGCGGTCGGGTCTGCCAGACGTCCGGCGGACTCCGTCACAAAATTGACGCGAAACGGCACTTCGTTGGCCTCCAATTTCAATTCAAGGTCAGCGGCTTCAAGCGGCGCGCGCCCCGTATAAATTTTCTCGGCTTCATAGCCGAAGAACGACAGCAGGGCCGCATCTGGCATGGCCGAAAAACGTTCCGAAGCCAAACGCACGGTTCCCACGCGCCCGCTTTTGGCCAGCGCATGCAGGTGCGGAATCTTGGCCACTTCTAAAGGGGTCTTGTCCCCGAGTTCTTCGGAAGGCACATCGGCGGCACCGGCTAAAAGAATGGCGATATATTTCATGACTGGATGACCTCTTTGACTTTTGAAATATCCGGTTCGACACATTCGATTTTATCGTCGAAACTCATGGCAATGTCCGGATCTTTCAGCCCCGCGCCCGTCAGCGTAATCACGATGCGAGTGTTGGATTCAAAATAATTGCGTTTGGCCAGCTTGATGACACCGGCCACGGCCGCCGCGGAAGCCGGTTCGGCAAAAACACCCTCGCGTTCCGCGATAAAACGGTAAGCCTTGCGAATGTCCTCATCGGTCACGGCCTCAATCAAGCCGCCCGATTCATCGCGCGCATTCGTAGCGCCTTTCCAGCTTGCCGGATTGCCGATGCGGATCGCCGTAGCAATGGTTTCCGGATTGGGCACCGGTTTGCCTTCCACGATCGGCGCAGAGCCTGCGGCCTGAAACCCCAGCATTTTGGGCAAGGTGTCGGACCGGCCGGCTTTTTTATATTCGTTATAGCCTTTCCAGTAGGCCGTGATGTTGCCGGCATTGCCGACCGGAATCGCGTGGTATTCGGGAGCATCACCCAGATCATCAACGATTTCAAACGCTGCCGATTTCTGCCCTTCAATACGAAACGGATTGACGGAATTGACCAGCGTGATTTTTCCGTCTGCTGAAATTTCCTGCACCAGTTTCAGCGCTTGGTCGAAGTTGCCTTTGATCATGATGGTTTTAGCGCCGTAGCGGTAGGCCTGGATCAATTTACCTTTGGCGATTTTGCCTTCCGGAATCAGCACAAAACATTTCAAGCCGCAGCGCGAAGCATAGGCCGCGGCAGACGCGGACGTGTTGCCGGTCGAGGCGCAAATCACCGCTTTGGCCCCGCTTTCCATGGCCTTGGAAATCGCCATGGTCATGCCGCGGTCTTTAAACGAGCCGGTCGGGTTGAGCCCCTCGAATTTGTAATAAATGCGGATGTTCTTCAGGCCCAATTCCACCGGCAGCGCCTCGGCCAGAATCAGCGGCGTGTTGCCTTCATTGAGCGAAATAATCGGCGTACGTTCCGTGATGGGCAAAAACTCCTGGTAACGCTCGATGATTCCGATTTTTTTGACGGCAAATTTGCGGCTGGTCATCAGGCGGCCCCGCTTTCAATGCGAATCACTTGCGACTTGCCGCGGATGCTTTTCAGCCGGTCGATCAGTCGGATGGCATCGCGCACGTCGCTCTCGTGAGCGGCATGGGTCAGAACGATTAAAGGCACCACGCTGCCTTCGCTGCGGATTTTCTGCACGCAGTCGGAAATGCTGATCGCATGGTCGCCCAGGATTTTTGAAATCTGACTCAAGACGCCCGGCCGGTCGGTCACATGAAAACGCAGGTAGTAACGCGATAGAATTGAAGACGTGCTTTTGATTTTCAGCGAACTGCGCACTGCGCGCATCATCAGCGCCGCATCGGCGAAACGGCCGGAACCGCGTTTGGCGATGTCGACCAGGTCACTGACCACCGCACTGGCCGTGGGGCGACTGCCGGCTCCCCGGCCATACAGCAGCACATCGCCGACTTCATCGCCGCGCAGCAGCACGGCATTGAACGATCCGTTGACACTGGCCAAAATGTGTTCTTTGGGCAGCAGCGTGGGCTGCACGCGCGCTTCAATACCGTCGTCACTGCGTTTGGCGATGGCCAAAAGTTTGATGCGGTAGCCGAACTCCTCGGCAAAAGCAATGTCTTCGCTGCGAATGCGCGAAATACCTTCGCAGTCGATCTGATCAAACTTCACGCGGCCGCCGAAAGCAAAACGCAGCAGAATCGCAAGCTTGTGCTGGGCATCAATGCCTTCGATATCAAGGCGCGGGTCAGCCTCGGCATAGCCCTTGGCCTGAGCCTGGGCCAGCGCCTCTTTAAAATCCATCTGATTTTCGCTCATGCGGGTCAGGATATAATTACTCGTCCCGTTGATGATGGAGTGGATCGAATCAATGCGGTTGGCCACCAGGCCTTCACGCAGGGCTTTGATGACGGGAATACCGCCGCCCACGCTGGCTTCAAACTGGACCCAGCATTTGCGCTGACAGGCCAATTCAAAAATTTCGTCGCCGTACTCGGCCAGCAAAGCTTTGTTGGCCGTCACCACGTGCTTGCCGCGCCGCAGCGCCTCTTTAACGTACAAACGCGCCTCACGGACGCCGCCGATCAGCTCCACCACAACATCCACCTCCGGGTCGCGCACGACCGCAAAAGCGTTCGCCGTCAAAAGTTTGCGCGGCAACTTCACGCTGCGTTTTTTGCCCGGGTTTTTGACCGCCACTTTCTTAATTTCAAAACGCACGCCGCACTGCGCTTCCAGTTCCCTGACCTTGCGGGTCAGGATGGAGTAAACGCCGCTGCCAATTTGGCCCAGCCCTAAAAGTCCGACGCGAACGGTTTGCATAAAAATAAACCTAAGTTGAATGATGAACAGAAGTTATGCTCAAAAGAGTAGGGTAGTATATCGCAGCAGATATGAAAAAGCAAACGTGCTTAGGCTTCGGGAGTAGTGCAGTTTGATCCCCTCACTCTGTCATTCCCGCCTCTGCGTGGAAGCCGAGACAGTCATGCGCAGCGCTGTTGGCGCTGTGTCATTCCCGCCTCTGCGTGGAAGCCGAGACAGTCATGCGCAGCGCTGTTGGCGCTGTGTCATTCCCGCATGCTTTTGGCGGGAATCTAAAAGCCTTAGATCCCCAATAGAAACATTCGGGGATGACAGAAAAGTGAAAACGACGGGAGAAAAGAAGCTTCTAATAGATGCGGGCCTTCGCTATAATAAGCTTCCTGCAAACTATAGCTTATTCATGCTGTAACAAGGGGTTAACGCAATGAAAAAATTTTCTTGGACCGGCGTTTTTTTATTCATTTTGGCTCTGGCTGCGCTGAATACGGGCATGGCACGGCGCGGCGAATACGATTACGAAGCCCGTGAAGAAGAACGCATCGCGAAAGTAAACCGCAAAGAAGAGAGCCGCACGCAATCCGCAGCCCGTGAATTTGCCGGCGGAATCAAGACCGTCGCCTCAGGCCCCGCAGCCCTGCTTTCTGAAACCGCCCAGGGAACGGCCGGCAGCAAATCCGTCGACGGAACGCTGGAAGGCGTCAATACCGGGTCTGAACGCCTGCTCGACAATACGCTCAAGGGCACTGTGAAAGTCGCCACGCTCGGCATGGGCGAACTCAAACACTACGAAGTCCAAGAGCCGGAAGCCGGCTCCGGCGAACCCACCAAAATCAAGATCAAAATCCCCGGCACTTAGTTCCGCGATTTACGGCCTTGCATTTCTAGTTTCTGATTGAGGTGAAATCCGATGCGCCGCTTGGGTTTTTCAGGTTCGGCCATAAGCTGCCGGATCACTTCGAATATTTTTTGAATCTCAAAATCGTGATTCGAAACTTTACTTTCCAAATCATTGAGTTTATGCAAAAGCTCTTTGCTGGAAGCAATCGTCTGCTTCAAACGAACAAAGGCCCGCATAATTTCAATATTGACTCGAACTGCCCGATCGCTGTTTAAAACACCCGATAGCATAGCAACCCCTTGCTCCGTAAATGCAAGAGGTAAATATTTACGGTGTTTGCCGCGACCTTTTTTCTTTAAGGTCACAATTTGTGACCTTAAAGAATCTGTTTCCTCTTCTCCCAATCGAAACATAAAGTCACCAGGAAATCTTTTACGGTTTCTAAAAACTGCCTGATTTAACACTTTGTTTCCACACCATAGAGTTTCGCCAAATCATGGTCCAGCATGATTCGATGTCCGCGAATAATTAAAATTTTATATTCGATTGCAGTTTGGGAAAGAGACATTCTGATCTTAGACATAAACCCTCCTGTTTAAATTTGGAGGGAAGATCGTATCGATCGCTGGGAGCGACCATGGGTCCTAGGGAGGACTTATCCGATTTTTCCGCAGAATGTTCCGGTTTTCGCCGAAAGAATCCACAACCCGAATAAGCACATTATATCAAATTTTTTATCTTATCCACCACATAAGACAAATAACAACTAAAACCAAAAAATTATAGCTCTACGCATTGAACTGGAGATCATGCAGGCGTTTGTAAACGCCGCCTTCTTTGAGGAGGGAGTCGTTGGTGCCTTCTTGAATGATGCGGCCTTCCTGCATGACGAAGACGCGGTCGGCGCGCTGGATGGTGGAGAGGCGGTGGGCAATCACAAAAACCGTGCGGCCCTGCATGGCATTCTCAAGGGCTTTCTGGACTTCGCGTTCGCTTTCCGTGTCGAGATGCGAAGTGGCTTCATCAAAAATTAAAATCTGCGGATTTTTGAGCAGGGCGCGCGCAATCGAAAGGCGCTGACGCTGGCCGCCGGAAAGTTTCAGACCCCGTTCGCCGAGAGGCGTGTCGTAACTCTGGGGCATGGCTTCGATGAAATGGTCCGCATACGCCGAACGCGCGGCGGTTTTCACTTGTTCGAGAGACGCATCCGGATCACCGAAGGCAATGTTCTCGCGCACCGTCATGTTAAAGAGCACGGTTTCCTGATTGACGATACCGATCAAATCGCGCAAGGAAAGCAGGCTGAGATCACGAATGTCCTGCCCATTGATCCGAATAGCGCCGCCGTTTGGGTCATAAAACCGCGGCAGCAGATTGACCAGCGTGGTTTTACCCGAGCCGCTCATGCCGACTAGCGCCACGACCTCGCCTGCCTTGACATTGAAATCAATCTCTTTCAGGACCGCTTTGCCGGTTTCGTAGGTAAAGTTCACCCGTTCATAACGGATTTCGCGCACCGGTTCTTTGAAGTTCAAGGCCCCCGGCCGGTCGATGATGGACGGCTTGCTGTCGATAATTTCAAAAATGCGCGTCCCCGCGGCGATGGACTGCTGGATCGTGCTGTTGACCTTGCTTAATTTTTTAAGCGGTTCGTAAAAAATAAAAAGAGAAATTACAAAAGCGCCGAAACGGTCCGGCGGCAGTTTCTCAAGCGCAAACCAGACGGCAAGCGCTGCGCCGCCCGCGCCCAGCACTTCGATCAGCGGCCGTTGGATCAGCGTAATGCGTACGGTTTTTTTGAAAAAATCAAAGACGGTTTTATTAATCGCGTTAAACCGCTGAATGGACTGCTCTTCGCGGTTGAAGCCTTTCACCACATGAATGCCTGCAAGCGTTTCGCCGATGAAGGCGGTAATGTCCGCCGCACGCTCCTGCATTTTCTTGGTCGTCCGGCGCAGATTGCGGCCCAGATAAATAATGGGCACGGCCACCAGCGGAAAGATCATGACTGCAAAAAGCGCATATTTTCCGCCCCAGAAGAAAACCATGGGGATGTTGTACAAAATTACAAAGGGCTGCTTGACCAGATCGCTGACAACGTCGGTGATGGCGCCCTGGATCGAGCCGACATCATTGAGAATGCGGCTGATGTAATCCCCTGTCCGCCCGCGCGAATAAAAATCATGCGACAAATGCACAAGGTGCGCATAGAGGTCGTTACGGACCTGACGGATGGCGCGGATACCGACACTGGCCATCTGGTATTGAGAGATATATTCAAACAAGCTGCGGAACAAAAAAACCGCGACCATGATGATCGGAATCCAGGACGCCGGAAAACGGATATCGTCACGGAACAGCCATTCCAAACGCGGGATTTGGCGGATGACAACTTCATGCTTGTTCTGCAGGCCGTTGATGATGATGTAAAGCGTGGCCGAAACAAGGGCTGTAAAAAGAGCAAAGCCCTGCGAGGCCAGAATGGCGATAATCAGCCGGCCTTTATAAGGTTTGATATATTGGAGCAGGCGTTGATAGATGCTCATAGAAGAGGGCACACTGTATCATATCCGTTGACACTGCTCAAGGCGGTTTGCTAGCATGTTTTGATTGTGTTATCGCCGTAATCTATTGAAAAATAACAAGTTGTAGAAATTTAACAGCCCACATTCCAGCTTCGTCATTGCGAAGCAGCCCCATGAGGCTGAAGCCATCTCATGATTGCTTTGAGATTGTTTCGCCGCCTGCTGAAACCTCTGGCAGGTCGCAATGACGAACGGTAGCGGAATGCATGCGGCTCAAGCCCATCGATGGGAAACTTTAAAAAAGTCAAGACTGCCGTCATTGGCATCGGCCATCTGGGGAAAGAGCACGCCCGGATCTACAAAGAACTCGAGACATCCGAACTGATCGGCGTTTCTGACACTGACCTTGCCCGCAAAGAAAAAGCGGATGCCTTAGGCGTCCCTTTTTACGCTAATTACCGGGACTTGATCGGCAAAGCGGAGGCGGTCAGCATCGCCACTCCGACCTTCACCCATTGCGATATTGCAAAGCCCTTTCTCGAAGCCGGTATTCATACACTGATCGAAAAACCCATTACGCTTAAACTGTCCGATGCCGATCTTTTAATCGAAATCGCGCGGCGCAAAAACCTGGCTCTGCAGGTCGGTCATCTGGAACGGCATAATCCGGGTTTCCGGCGTATCTGCGAAATCGCCAAAAATATCCGCTTTCTCGAAATCCACCGCCTTGGACCGTTTACCGGACGCATCAATGACTGCGGCGTGGTTCTCGACTTGATGATTCATGACATTGACATCGTGCTTTCGATCGTCAATAGCGAAGTCGCTTCGTTTGATGCCATCGGCATCAATGTTCTGACGCCTTATGAAGATATTGCAAATGTCCGCATCAAATTCAAAAATGGCGCGGTTGCGGACATGACGGCTTCCCGCCTTACTCCCGAGAAACAGCGCAAGATCAGGATTTTTCAGGAAGACGCTTATATCTCGCTCGACTATGACCTGCAGCAGGCCAAGATCTTCAAAAAAAAACTTTTGGGCATTAGTCAGGAAACGGTCGACATTGAACGTTCCGAACCGCTCAAGGAAGAACTTAAATTTTTCTTGAATGGCATTCTCACCGGCAAGAGTCTGGGCAAGCCGGACGAAGCCGCGCGCAACGCGCTGCAATTCGCCATTGAAATTGTGGAAACCATTCAACAAAACCAAAAGCTCTCGGCCAAGCATTAGGTTCTGCTAACATTTGCAATGAGGGGACAAACGAGACGTAGTTTCCCCTCACCCCAACCCTCTCCCCAAAGGGGAGAGGGAGAAATATAGTAATGAATATTTATAAATGTTTAATTCTCCCTCTCCCTTGCAGGGAGAGGGCTGGGGTGAGGGTCAAGTCGCTTTCGTGTTTTAGGGAAAAACAGTTTCTATGAAAAAAATCTTTATCATTGCCTGCGAATCCTCCGGCGATCATCACGGCGCCGAACTTGTGCGCGCCATCCGCCGTGAAGCGCCGGCTGTGGAATACCGCGGCCTGGGCGGGCCGAGGATGGCTGAAGCCGGTGTTCAGCTGGAAGACGACATGACGCGCATCTCGGCGCTGGGCCTGGGCGACGTACTGCGGCAGTACTTTACCTACCGTAAAATTTTTTATGGCGCCCTTGCGGCACTCAAAGAATGGCAGCCCGATGCCGTGATTTTAATTGATTCCCCCGCTTTTAATTTGCGCTTTGCCAAAAAACTCCGGCCGCTTTTTCCGAAACTGCCGGTACTCTATTACATCGCGCCGCAGCTCTGGGCCTGGGGCGGACGCCGGATCCATACGGTGCGCCGCACCGTCAGTGAAATGCTCGTTATTCTGCCGTTTGAAAAAAAACTTTATGACCAGGCCGGCATACCCTGCCGTTTTGTGGGCCATCCCCTGCTGGATAAAATTCCGCCTGAAACCGCGGAGGCCAAAAAACACGCCCGCAGTCTTTTAAGTTTGGGGACCGAAGATTTGCGCATCGGACTGATGCCGGGTTCACGCGCGTCAGAAGTACGGCGGATACTTCCCCTGCTGCGGGACACCGCGGAGCATTTGACCCGCGCGCTGCCCGGAGCAAAATTCCTGGTCGCCAAAGCTCCTGGCATTCCGGACACGCTTTATGAGGAGCTTCTGCAAAGCGCCGCGTTCACGCGGACTTTTTTTCATTCGGATTTTTATGACCATGTGCGGGCCATGGACTTTGCACTGGTCGCCTCAGGCACGGCCACACTTGAGACGGCCCTGCTCGGCACGCCTTTTTTTCTGGTTTATAAGGCCAGCGCTTCCACGTACTTCATGGGCCGCATGCTGGTCAAGGTGAAATACTTGGGGCTTGCCAACCTGCTTCTCGACAAACCCGCGGTGCCGGAATTTATCCAGCATGAGGCCGTGCCGGAAATCATGGCGCATCAGGCGGCGGGATTGATCAAATCTCCGGCAGGCATGGCCTGCATGAAAGCGGACTTCAGAAAATTGCGGGAAATTTTAGGAGAACCGGGCGCAAGCAGCCGGGCGGCTGCCGCGGTCATTTCACATCTTCGAGATGTTCCGTCACCAGCTCCGGATAGACCAGCGGCTCATAGCCGCTAGGCACAGGCAGCGGAAACGTCACTAAATCATACACGCCTGAAAGCGCGCGCCCCACCGTATAGACCGACCCCCGGCCCAAACCCGAGACCCAACTCGGCAGATAGCCGTCTTTTCTTTTTTCCAGGTGCAGTTCATGGCTGATTTCAACCGGTGAAAGCGCAATATTGATCACGCCGCGCTGCAGCTTGCGCATCGGCGTACCCTTGGGCTCCATCTGCACCGCGGCCCAGGAAGGCTGTGCGGCCATTAAGGCGGTGAGCAAAATCAGGCAGAGTCTTGTTTTTTGCATGGGCATTAATTTAACACGGGGTTTAGAGATCAACAATCATAAAGTGGTGAGGGGGGGAGGAAGTCGTCAGTCTTGAGTCGTGGGTCTTGAGAAAGATTACAATAAAGAGACCTGTGTCTTTGCAACTAAAATCAGAATTTGTTATTGCGAGCCTGCCGCTTTTTGGCAGGCGTGGCAATCTCGGTTTTGAGATTACTTTCCACCCAAAAGCTTAGCGAATCCATCAAATCTATCCGGTTTTTTTACTCATGACTCAAGACTGACGACTCACGACTTCCCCAGGGCTCACGACTTCTTTTAACTATCAAAATACAAATAGAATTCGTAGGGATGCGGACGGGCGCGCATGGGCTCGACTTCGGTCTGGCGTTTGTAGGAAATCCAGGTTTCAATCACATCCCGCGTAAATACATCGCCTTCCAGCATAAACGCATGGTCTTTTTCCAAAGCCAGCAGAGCATCTTCCAATGAGGACGGCACGCTCAGCAGGGCCCTCTGTTCCGCGGCCGTCAAGGCGCTGATTTCTTTATCGAACGGCTGGCCCGGGTCGATTTTATGGCGGATGCCGTCCAGCCCGGCCATGAGCATGGAGGCAAACGTCAAATAAGCGTTGGCGCTCGGGTCGGCAGCGCGAAATTCCACGCGTTTGTCATGCGCCAGCGCCGAATACAGCGGAATTTTGCAAACCGCCGAACGATTCGTTGCCGAATAAGCCAGATGGACCGGCGCTTCCGAGCCCGGAGCCAAACGGCGGTAGGAATTGATGGTTGGCGCGCCAAAGGCCAGAATGGCCCGCGAATGTTTCAACAATCCGCCGATGAACCACTTGCAGGTCTCGCTGATCTGGCCGTAGCCTTTCATGTCGTAAAATAAATTACGCCCGTCTTTCCAGAGGCTCGTATGAATATGCATGCCCGAGCCGTTGTTGTCGCCGCCCAAAGGCTTGGGCATAAACGTGGCCGTCTTGGAATATTTGCGCGCCACATTCTTGATCACATATTTTGAAAGCATGATGTAATCCGCCATTTTGGTGAGCGGCGCATAGCGCAGGTCCAGTTCGCATTGCCCCCCGGTGGCCACTTCATGGTGATGGCATTCCACCGGCACGCCTGCCTTGCGCAGCGTCAGCATGATTTCCGAACGGATGTCCTGCAGATGGTCATGCGGCGGCACGGGAAAATAACCTTCCTGATAGCGGAATTTGTAGCCGAGATTCGGATTTTCTTCCTTGCCCGTATTCCAGCCGCCCTCTTTGGAATCAAGATAATAATAGCCGTAGTTTTCCGCCTGAGCAAAACGGATGTCATCGAAAAGAAAAAATTCAATTTCCGGACCCCACAGGCAGGTGTCCGCAATCCCGCTTTTTTTCATAAACGTTTCGGCTTTTTTGGCAATGTAGCGCGGATCGCGTGAATACGGGTCTTTGGAAATCGGATCATAAATGTCGCAGGTCACGCTCAAAGTCGGAATTTGACTGACAGGATCAAGCAAAGCCGTGGCAGGATCCGGAATCAACAGCATGTCGCTTTCCTGGATTTTTTTGAAACCACGAATGCTGGAGCCGTCGAAACCGATACCCTGGCTCCAGACGCTTTTTTCGGGTTTTTCAAAATCCGTCAGCACCGAGGCCGGCACCGAAAAGTGCTGCCAGAGCCCGGGCAGATCGTTGAATTTAAAATCCGCGATCTCAATGCCGTTTTTTTGGATAAAGCGTTTGATTTCTTCCGGCGTCGCCGGGCGCTGGGAATCGAATCCATCCTGATTTTTATCTTTAAAAGTCACAAGCGTCGTCATAAATCTCCTAAGACATTGGTCATCCTGAACCCGCCGATGTTTGAGTGGCGGGTGAAGGATCTCAGAGTTTTGAAATTCTTCACCTTCAAACGGTGCCGGGTTCAGAATGACAAATCTACGGTTTTCGATCTTTTCCGTAGTGGCGATTCATGAATTGCCCCTACAAATAGCCGTCAAAATTTAGAGCGCGTATTTTTTAATTTTGTAACCCAGCATCCGTTCGGTCAGCCCCAGCAGCTTGGCCGCTTTGCGCTGATTGCCCTGGGTCTGTTCCAGAATGCGCGAGATCATCTTTTTTTCAAGTCCTTCGACCATGTCCGGCAGTGACCCGGGTTCGGCCCCCGTGCCCGCATCGGGCCCGGGCTCATCCAACTGGGAAACATGCGGCGGCGGCTTGAATCCGGCCAGGGCCGGCGAGGCTTTGCTTCCCGGAATCGGCAGAAGATTCGGCGTCAACGTGTCGGTCGGACACATGACCACAGCCCGCTCAATCGCATTCTGCAGTTCGCGCACGTTGCCGGGCCAGGCGTAATTCATCATGTATTCCATGGCTTCGTCCGAAATATAACGGACCGGTTTTTTGTGTTCCTGACTGATCTTTTGCAGAAAATGATTCACCAGCACAGGAATGTCTTCACGCCGCTCGCGCAGAGGCGGCAGAAAAAGCGGGATGACATTCAGGCGGTAATAAAGGTCTTCGCGGAACCGGCCTTCACGCACTTCCTTTTCCAGGTCTTTATTCGTGGCCGTAATCAGGCGAATATTGACCCGGATCGTAGCCGTACCCCCGATGCGCTCAAACTCTTTCTCCTGCAAGACGCGCAGCAATTTCACCTGGGTGCTGGCCGGAATGTCGCCAATTTCATCCAGAAAAAGCGTGCCGCCGTTGGCCAATTCAAAACGGCCGGGTTTGTTCATGGCCGCGCCCGTAAATGCGCCTTTTTCATAACCGAACAGTTCGCTTTCCAGCAGCGGTTCCGGCAGGGCCGCACAGGAAATTTTAATAAACGGCCCGTCCGCGCGTTCGCTGTGATAATGAATGGCATGCGCAACGAGCTCTTTGCCGGTACCGCTCTCGCCGCGGATAATCACCGTGGCACTGGTGCGGCTGACTAGTTCGATCGTGGCGTAAACATCGGCCATGCGTTTGCTTTCGCCGATGATATTTGCCGGATGAAAAACTTTTTTGAGTTCCTGCTTTAGCAGCGTGTTTTCATTCTGCAGGGTCTTTTTTTCCTCCGCGACCATGTCATGAATGCGCACGGCCTGGGCCGCCATGGAACTGATGATCGAGAGCAGGCGGATATCTTCCTCAAAGGACATGTCTTCACGAAACAGCCGGTCCACGCTCAAGGCGCCGATGGCTTTTTGGTCAAGCTGGATCGGCACGCAGATAAACGCAATATTGCTGTCTTTTAAGTCGCCGCGCGAACGCGTGCGGTCAAGAAAGAGCGGCTCTTCACCGACATTGGGCACAACCATGGGTTTATTGGCGGCCACGACCCGGCCCGTAATCCCCTCGCCGATCATATAACGGCCGCGGCGGATGGCTTCTTTTTCAAGGCCGTAGGCGACTTCAATCGAGAGTTCCTTGGTGCGCGAATCCAGCAGGGTGAGCGTGCCGCGCTCCATACCCATTTTTTCGTGCAGAATTTGAAGAATGCGGGTCAGCACCTCATTGAGATTAAGCGAGGAGCTGATGGCGCGCGAGATTTCATAAAGCGCCGTCATCTCGCGGATTTCGCGTTTCAGCCCCTTCAGCGACTGGTCTTTCGTATCGGTTTTCTTTTCGTGCGCGCTCATGATTTGACGCCGTAGAGGGCAATGCCGTGTTCGTCCGCTTTGGAAATAAATGCTTCGCGATCCATGATAAGGGTCTTGTCCGCTTCGAAAGCCATGGCTTCGGCCTGCGCGCTAATAAGTTCTTCCAGCGTCTGCAGCCCAAGAGCGGGAACGTCAAAGCGCATGTCTTGGTTGGGTTTGGCCACCTTCACCGCCACGGCTTTTGCACCGCCCAACGCATGGCCGCGCCGGATAGCAAGATCGGTGCCTTCGATCGCTTCCACCGCGAGAACAGCCTTCTTTTTGACGATCACGGTCTGGCCGATATCCAGACCCGCAATCGCCTTGGCCATGCCAAAGCCGAACTCAATGTCATCCATCACTTCGCGGGACGGCTTCTTTTTTCCCAGCACGCCCTCACCCGGAAGAAGTTCTTTTAAAAAAAGCGTGGAGTCCGTCAAAGGAAGGCCCTGCTCTTCGAGATAATCCGCAACGGCGCACAAAAGCGAGTCGTCTTTAAAATCACGGACCTTCATGATGATCTTCAGCATCTCAAAATCGGGCTGGACGTTTTCACGGAATAGCCGCACTTTTTCCACTTTACCGGCCATCAAAAGCTGCGGCACCTTCTGGTCTTTAAAAAAACGCGCCAACTTGGACATCTCGCCAAGTTTCACGCAGGTCCAGGCATCGGCGAACGTTTCAAGCTGCGGGTCAGTCTCGCCTTTCAAAGCGCAGACGGCCACCCGGTAACCCTGCCGCCGGGCTTCAGCCGCGGCGAGCATGGGAAAACGCCCGTTCCCTGCAATAATTCCGATGGATTTCTGGTTCATTCGAGAGGCTGCTTTCGTGCGCGCTCAGAGCGTTAACTGCAGATGCCGCGCTCGGACTTCTTTAAAAACTCAAGGACATCCTGCACTGTGGGAGTCAAGGCAAGCTCGGTTTCAAGGCGCTTCACAGCGCTTTTGACCGTAAGGCCGGATTTAAACAAAATTTTGAAAACTTTTTTGAGCCCTGTTTTTTCAGCCGCGTCAATGCCGGCACGGTCAATGCCGACCGAATTGATACTAAAACCACGCGCGGGGTGCCCATCCACCATCATATAGGGCGGAATGTCCTGAACAACCTTGGAACAGCCGCCGATCAGGGCCAGCTTGCCGACCATCACAAATTGATGCACGGCGCTCAGTCCGCCGATAATCGCGCGGTCATCTACAAGCACATGCCCGGCCAGCGTCGCTTGATTGGCCAGCACCGCATGATTTTTGACAATGCAATCATGGGCCACATGGCTGTAAGCCATGAATAAATTGCCGTCACCGATGAGGGTCTCCGTGCCCTCTTTCGTGCCCGGATTCATCGTCACGTATTCGCGGATGCGGTTTTCATTGCCAATCCGCAGGTAGCTGATGCCTCCGTCGAATTTTTTGTCCTGCGTGCGGCTGCCGATGACAGCACCCGTAAAAATTTCGTTGTCCGAACCGAGTGTGGTATAGCCCTCAATCGTCACACGCGCGCCGACTTTGGTGCGGTCGCCGATTTTGACCGTTCCTTCAATGATGCTGAAAGGCCCTACGATCACGCCTTCCCCGAGTTCGGCGTCAGGATGGATAATCGCGGTCGGATGGATCTCTACTTGTCGACGACCGCGAACTTCACTTCCGCTTCGCATACGAGTTTCTCCCCCACATAGGCGCGTCCGACGCACTGGCCGGTACGGGCCCTGTTTCTGATCACTTGAACTTCCATACGTAATTCATCGCCGGGCACGACCGGCGCGCGGAATTTGGCCGAATCAATGCTCATGAAATAAGCAATCTTACCGCGGTTCTCGGGTTTACCCAGCATGATGACCCCGCCCACTTGGGCCATGGCCTCAATCATAATCACGCCCGGCAGCACTGGATGGTCCGGAAAATGACCTTGAAAAAAATAATCGTTCATGGTGACAAGCTTATACCCCGTTGCACTTACTCCCGGCACAAAATGGCTGATGCGGTCCACGAAAAGAAAAGGGTAACGGTGCGGCAGGATTTTTTGAATTTCCTGCACGCCGAAGGCCTCGGGGAGCGGCGCAGAATTGGGCTTTTGCTGCATGACGATTTTCCTCACAAGTTCAAGGTTTAAGGCGTGGCCGCTGCGCACCGCAATGACATGGCCCCGGACAAAACCGGCCAAGAATAAATCGCCCAGGAGGTCCATAATTTTGTGGCGGCAAGCCTCGTTTTCGAAACGAAGCTTGTTCTCAAGCGGCAGATTGCGCTCAAAAACGAGCGTATTCTGCACATTTGCGCCTTTGCCGAAGCCTTGGGACAAAAGGTATTCGGCTTCCTTCTTCAGACAAAACGTGCGCGCCGGCGCCAGCTCGCGCTCAAAAATTTCGGGCAGAATCGAAAGCGTCAAATATTGGTCGCTCAAATCCTGGTCTTTGTAACTCAGCGTGTACGATACCGACAAACCCGGTGACGGCAGAATCATAATGGACTGCTCGCCCTGGTCAACATACACCGGTTCTTTGATTTCGAAGATCCGGCGCTCGGCGGCCTGTTCCGTCAGTCCAATCTGCTGAAACGTGCGCACATATTCAATCGCGCTGCCATCCATGCCGGGCAGTTCGTCGCCCATGACTTCCACGACGGCATTATCGATGCCCAGGCCGTGAAACGTGGCCATCAAGTGTTCGATCGTGCGCACCATGCCCGTTCCAACCACTAAGGCGGTTTGGCGCATCTCATCTTGACGCACGTTCTCGACCGCAACCCGCACCTTAAACGCAGGGTCAAGATCGGCACGGCAGAAGGAAATGCCCGTGTCCGGCCCCGAAGGGTGGACGGTCATTTCCACTTGCTGTCCTGTATGAAGCCCTTGTCCGCGGAAAGAAACTTTCTCGCGCAGAGTCCGCTGCTTGCCCATTAAGCTTTTTTCGGCGCTTTCTGGTAAGCGTTATTGAGTTCCGTCAGGACTTCATTGGTGATGTCGTACTTGTCGTTATGGAAAAGCAGTGCACGTTCATTGAAAATAAAACTCAGGCCTTTGCGCTTGCCCATGGCCTGGACCACGTCGTCAATATCTTTAAAAATTCCCTGAATGGCATCGCGGCGCGTATTGCCGAGTTCTTCTTTAGCCGCTTGATCAAACTCCTGCAATTCACGGATTTTTGCGTCCAGATTTTCCTGTTTCTTGGCTTTGGCATCATCGGTCAAAAGCACGAGTTCGTCTTTCAACTGGCGGATTTCACTGACCAGCGCATCGCGGTCTTTTTCTTTCTTTTTGCCCGCTTCTTGCAGTAGCTTGTCATTGTCGACAGTTTTCTGATACTTATCAAAAACCAGCGCCACATTGACAAAGCCATATTCATCGGCCGCCTGGGCGCTGAAAGCGCCGAAAGTGAGCGCTGCCATCAAAAAAAGTGCCGGTTTGATCAAACGCGAGTTCATCATGAAATTCATGCTCCTTTTGTGGCAAGAGTGGGTGAAAAAATCAAAAACTTCGCAGATGGCTTCTTGCCTAAAAACCCCTGCTCAAACTGAATTCGAAACGTCCGTTTTCGTCTTCGGTGTCTTTGTTGTAAATGGGAAGGCCGTAATAGAAAACCACCGGTCCCAGCGGCGTCTTGACCTTGACCCCCGGACCCACGCTGACCGCAAAATCGCTGAAGTTAAGCTTGAAAAAGTCGGGGTTGACGTGGCCTGCATCAATAAAGACGGCGCCTTTCAACAAATCGATTTTAGGAATCGGAAAGGTGTACTCAAGGTTGGTTACGGCGATGGTCTGGCCGCCGACGGCATCGCCGCCGTCAATCGGGCTTACGCGCCGGTAATTATAACCGCGTACGGACCCGAGTCCGCCCGCATAAAAACGGTCAAAAACCGGGACCGTGTCGGAATCGCCGAATTCATTGGCCACGCCCAGACGCAGTTTATATTCAAAGATATGTTTTTTACTGATGTTCCAGTATTTGGTCACATTGGTTTGAGCAATGTAATAATCCTGTTCCCCGCCCAGAACACTGCCAATGAGTTCCGTGCTCAGGCTGAATAAAATACCCCGCGTAGGATTGAAAATATTATCGCGCGTATCGTAAGTGGTAAACAATTTAAGCCGCGAAAGCCAATTGTCGCCTTCAAAATCCCGGACGACCTGAGGAGCGTCATCTTCGAGATCTTCCAGCGAAACGCGTTCCAGCGTGTAACCTGTGCCGATGCGAACATGCTCGGTAAACATCTTGGATAAAGTAAAAGCCGCTCCCAAGCGCTGTTCGTCAAAGTCGACGTTACGGTCGTCCCGAAAACTATTGTAAATATCAAACCCGAAAGAGATATCGCGGTTAAAAATATAGGGGTTCACAAAACTCAGCGTATATTCCTGGCTGATACTGCCTACGCGCGCACGCAGTGAAAGCGATTGCCCGCCGCCCGTAAAACGGGGCCAGTTGAGGTAGTCAAAATTCTTCTGGGAAATTTCGGCAAAGCCGATAAAGCGGTCGATGGAACTGACGCCGCCGCCAAAGGAGAGTTCGCCGGTGCGCTTTTCCTTGACGCGGAAAATGATATTGCGCCGGTTAGGTTCAGAACCGGGCTCCGTGTCAAACGTCACTTCTTCAAAAAACCCCAGATTATTGAGACGCTCCTTCGACCGTTCGATCTTCGTGCCGTCAAAGCGTTCGCCGGGGTGAATGCGCAGTTCACGGCGGATGACGATATCGCGCGTTTTGGTATTGCCGCGCACGATGACTTTATCGACAAAGATGACATCGCCTTCTTCGATCTGATAAAGCACGTCGACTTTGCCCGTCTCGCGGTTAAGGCGCACGTCCGGAACAATGCGCGCTTCCATGTAGCCGCGCTCGAAGTAGTAAGCGCGTATTTTTTCAACGTCTTTATAGAGGTAATACTGCGAATAAGTCAGGCCGGGAAGCATGTCGAGTTCCTGCCAGATTTCGCTCTCCGGAAACAGACGGTTGCCTTTAATTTTGATTTCGCCGGCAACGTAATGCTGCCCTTCTTCCACCGTGACCGTGATATTTAATTTTTGGGTGGTCTTGTTCTGGTCCAGCTTGTGCGTCACTTTGACGTCCAAAAAGCCTTCCTGCTGAAAATAAAGTTGAACGCGTTCGAGGTCTTGCTCGAAAACGTCCTCTTTGAAAATGCCGGAGGTATACCACTTGTCTTTTTTGGTCTTCAGCAGTTTTTTGACTTTTTTGACCGGCAGCGATTTCACGCCCTCGATCTGGATATCTTCGATTTTGAATTTTTCACCTTCGACAATGCGGATGTAGACCGTCGCTTCTTTGGTCTGCTTGTTGAGTTCGATTTCGGATTCCACGCCGACAAATTGAAAGCCTTTGTCACGGTAAAGTTTGCGGATTTTTTCAACGCCCTGCTTCACGAGCCGCTGGTCCAAAATCTGGCCTTCCAGGATATTCAATTCCTTGCGCAGCTTGTCTTCTTTAAAACGCGTGAATTCACCGATGACGATTTGGCGGATGACCGGTTTCTCATCCACTTCGAAAATAATTTTGAATCCGTCCGTTTTTTCCTCGACCTCAACGCGGATGTCTTGGAAATACCCCGTCGCATAAAGGCGCTTTAAATCTTCATTGACCGTCTCCTGAGCAAGCGTTGTCCCCTTGCGAAGTTTAACTTTGCTGAGAATGGTATTGGTGCTGACGATCTGGTTACCACGAATTTCCACCTCACTGACAATCGCGGCCTTTTTGGCAGGTTGAGCC
>JAHFHF010000100.1 GCA_023247055.1 Candidatus Omnitrophota bacterium | reverse complement strand
GAAGGAAACTCCGCATGCAAAAGCCCGGGTTCGGCAAGGCGGGTGTCGTTGAATTTGACTTTGGCGCCTGCAATACGCCGCAGTCTTCTTTGAAGCGTGTGCATGACCATGACGTCCCAGGCCGTCACGGTTATTTCAAGAGTGTTTTTTCGATTGGCACCGTCCGGATCTTCGCGAATGCCTGCGCGCGCGTGAAGAATATTTTCAGTTTTGAAAGGCTGCCCGACCACTGTGGTCAGCCGGGCGCCATATCCCGTCAAATCACCCGTTAGCGTTGGGTTTGGGACAGGGGGGTCATTGACATAAGTTTGAATCAAACCCGAGCCAAATGTTTGCGGGCCGGTTTTCATTCCCGTCATTTGAAACCAAACCGCATTAGCGCCCAAAGAGACGTCTGTGCTAGCGGTATAAGTCAATATCGACGTGCGCAAATTTCCAGAATTCCTGTCCTTGTCCATCGCAATCTCTAATACGGCCGGGGCTTCGGGATCGCCTTTCCAGCGCAGGCTGACCGTGCGAAAGGCCTGATCAGCGCCTATGTCCGAAAGAGTCACGTCCTGATCCGCAAAAGGCGCGGCGAGATCCGCTTGCAGCGTGTCAGCCGACAACAGGCCATTTTTAAAAATATCCGTGATATCGCCGGAGGGATAGGCGGGAGCAGGCGCGAGGCGCAGGTTAATCGAGGTGGAAGGTGGAAGGTCGAAGGTGGAAGGAAAAGAAGGGGCAGTTCTGCTTTGGATGCCGGCTAATTCACGGATTTTTTCGAAGGATAAACGGGCAAAGTCAGCTTCGTCATCCGTGGCCGTCTCGCGCAGATAAACCGTGTATTCTGCTTTTTGATCTAACCCATAAATGTGAACCTCAATGCCCTGTTTCCAACGGATCAACTGAGGCCCTGAAATATCATTGCCGTAGCTTTTGAAATCTTTAGCGGCAATGATCAGATCACCCTTTTGCACGTCATCCACAGTTCGGACAGGCGCAAAAATTTCCGGGCCAAATTCTTTCACCAGCGCATCGATAATCACCCGCATGCGTTCGACCTTTTCGAACTTCAGCATTTCGATTTCCGTTTTGTCCAGCGCCTCGTCTCTCAAATTCGTAAGAATGTTGTTCACATGCACGGCCAATGCGCGCAGTTCCTCTTCGAGTTCATCAAGCGGCTCGGCGAGAATGCTCCCAACAGCAACCGAGGTCGAAGGTGGAAGGTCGAAGGTGGAAGGAATAACCTCAGTATCTGTCCCTTCCTGAGTGTCTGTCACCGATTCCGCTTCCATGGATTTCATGTCCCCTTTGCGGATCTCCAGACTCAGCGCGGGAAAAGCGATCGTTAGGCGGTCGCTTTCCGGCCCAAAATTAATAATGCCGCCCAGTTCCTCCGTTCCGGCAGCAAAAACTGCCATAATTTTTTCATCCCATGCCCTGACCCAGACCACAATCTTGCGGTGTTTTGAATCAGGAGTTGCAGAAAAACGCACGGAAACAATGTCCTTGCGTTCAAAAGTGACCCTGCGCGTGGTTTTCATGACAAGACTTCTAACCGCCGCCATGGCTTTTGCAGATGTCTTTTGAGGTTCAAACAAAAGTTCGATGGGCTTTTCCGTACCCACATCGGCAGTCAGGGTAAAAAGAGAGCTATTCCCCGCTTCGGCAGGATGGGTTTGGGCCTGGATTTTTGCCGACATTTTTGGGGTCTCGTACACAAGTTTTAAAAGAACTTCTAAAAACAGCGGACTGCTCTCGGCTGACATACCCGAATAGAGCCCAAACTGCACGTCCTCTTGTTGATAGAGCATTTGGGCTTTCGAATCGTCAGTTTGCTTAATACGCTTAGTGCCTCCGGTAAAACCCACGATCCCGCCTTGCCGTCTCAGAAACTCACGCAGGCCCTCCTCAATCGCCGCCGCTCTGTCGAAGGTGAGCGGAGAAGCGGTCTCTTGAAAAAGCCCGGTGGCATCGACTTCACCATCGCGCAGCACTAGCCACTGATTCCGCAAAGCCCGGAAAACGTCCCGGGTGATGGCATGCGCACTGCGCCGGCTATCATCGGCATACCGATCAACGACCAGGAAAACTTCGGCGATGTCCATCAAACCATTTTGTTCTTTTTCGAACAGCTTTAAATATGCAATCAGAGAGTCCACCGATAGCATGTCCTGCGCAAAGCCCGAACGCACCACGGAAGGATCATTCACCCACGCATCAAACATCTCGGCCGTCAGTTCCGATCTGTCTGTCAGACCTGCCAAAACCGTCAAAGCCTGTTCGCCCGAACCCTGTTCCACAGGGACAGTCCCCGGACGCAGCTCATTAGGCTGCGCCGGGGCAGTCACTGCGTTAGATGCAGGGACAGTCCCTGAAAGAAGCGGGGACAGTCCCTGATTCCCGTCCCCATCTTGGGAGGGTAATTCATGCCGCCCCGCCGTGGCTGACTGGCGCATTTCGACGATAAAAGAGGGAAACTCAAAGCGGTGGGTGCCGGATTCAGGGTCGAAAGACGCGGTGCCGCCATAAAATTTAGGAATATTCCGTATCAAGGCGCTCAGCCCGGAAACGCTCTCATGCCATTCTGATACTTCAAAAACAACACGCCGTTTAGCGGATGGCGTTTCGGCATAAAACCGCAGGGCCCGCACAGCCTCCGCTTTAAAGGGGTAATACATCCCACCTCCGCGGGACGAGTCCGGCTTTTTTATATTTTCCGACTTTTCAGATCCTTCATAGGGTTGCACAAATTGAAACGCAATCAAATCAGAGTTGGCCATCGTACGATCAATTTTTAGCGTATACCCGCGCGCTCCCTTCTCGTTATCGAGATCAGCCTGAATGACGGGAGTATAAAAATCTTTATCCCGGCGCTGGCCGTGTTTGTAATGGACGTATCGAATGGGTAAATCCGGAAAAAATTGGTTGGTATCTTCTCCAGGTCGCACAAGTGCATAATCCGGCTCCCGGCCGCTCTTCGGAGGCGCCTCCAGCCTTACAAGTTTGTATCGGGTATCACGCTCCCATGCCTGCATGGTTTCAGCGATATTTTCAAACCGCTTTTCGCCGGCGGAATCAAACAACGGCTTCAGATCAATGCTGGGAATAAGCGCAGCTTCAACCGAGGAGTTGGGCCCTTGAGTATCTGAATCCGGCGCATTTGGCGCCGGGGCAGTCGCTGCGCTAGACGCAGGGACAGGTTCAGACTCTAGGAGATTGTCGCGACCGGCCTCTCCGGAAGAGGCGGCGGAAATGGTATCATTGGCGCTGAAAATAAATTTGACCGGCAGGACGGGCGTTGCGCGCAGAGTGCTGTCGCGGTCGCTCTTCCCGTCATCTTCGAGCGGGTAAATGACAGCCAGATTGTCCTGCCATTCCGCGCCTTCAAAATTCTCGGGCAAGATTTCACCTTTTTTTAAAACCGACGTCAGCGCCTGGGTTGAAGGCACGAGCAGCCGCATCGGGTTTTGCTCGAGAGCAAGCTTTTCAAAAACAAGTCCTTTAAACTCAGCTTCAGCGATGACATCACCCTCTTCGACATTGTCCGGATCAAAATCCTCTTTGGCCGAACGGCGTATTTCCACAACCGACCACGGCTTTTCACGGTTAGAAAAGTCATTGATGATCGAAAGGGTATAAATGCTTTCGTGTACGGTAGAGGACGGTTCTAAACCGTCCCGTGCAGTGTCCTCTTTTAAAAAAAAGAAACGCGTCCAGTTGCGCACGTCTTTGGGAGTCTCTGTTTGCGGCGCGTTGCTGTCTTCGTAACGCACATGCCAATAGCCGATGACTTTTTCGGGTTCCTGAGCTGCGTAGTTGGGTGGAACCAGGACGGGCGCGCGGACTTCGGAGCGGGAGGGAGAAGAGGTGGAAGGTAGAAGGTCGAAGGTGGAAGGAAAACGAGAAAAGTTGGAAGCTGGAAGAGAAGCTCGCGAGATTGCTTCGGCTTCAGTTTGCTCTCTGCCTCGCAATGACAAAGATGAGACCGAATCCGGCCGGTGCTTTGTGGCAAACGAGGACGCAGAGGAAGACAAAGTGCCGTTCTGTTTTTCCCTTCCACCTTCCACCTTCCACCTTCGACCTTCCCCCTCTTTCCTCCCCCTCACTTCACTTCGCGCCATCATACGCTCCACCAAAGCTTCAAAATCCGCCGTTGTCATTTCTCCCACTCTCTGAATTTTGATGCGCGTCACAGTTTTCAAATCGTCGCGTGAAAGTTTTCCGCCTGCTATCCGCTCAAACTCCGTTAAAAGCGCCGTCAAATCCTGCTCTGAAAGGCGCTCTTTCTGCCGTTCTTGATTGCGGGCACTCAGCCAGCGCAGAAAACCCTGCAAGTTGGGGTTATAGCTTGCGGGCGTCGCTTTCTGAGATTCTTCGCTTGGCTCTGCCAGGCTCAGAATGACAGAGGATGAGTTTAAAGCAGTGCCCTTCAGGCCAGCGCCTCGACCTGGAAGGGCTTTTGATTCAGAGGATGCTTTCTTGTTTGAAACGCCGCCTGTCTGGCCCTGCAAAAATTTTTGAATGGTGTTGGCGGCACGGCTTGTCTTTAATGACTCGCTGAGCTCCGGTACCTCCGCCAGTTTGCGCAGGAAACTTTCAAGCACCGGCGGCAAACTCGCCGGTGCTTCAGCCGCGGACTTGGCACGACCCTGCAAAACAGGATTGAGCAGGTCGAAGACCATGGATGAAAAATACGACGCGTTACTGGGAAGCTTTGGATTGCTCATCCAGGTTTCAAAAACAAGCCGCCGCAGATTGACGAGATCAAGCATTTCGTCAAGACGCGCCGGGTTATTTTCATTTTCAAAAAGTTCGCGGATAAACGGCGCAAAAATCGCATACACATTGTTAGGAATCTTGGGCGACTCAAGCGGCTCGAGAAAAAGCTTTCTGACATCTTCGGGAGTGCTGCCGGACACAAGTGCCCCCTTAATGTCATCCTGAGCGAAGCCAAGGATCTCAGGCCCTTGAGATTCTTTGTCCTTCGCTAAAGATTTCGGAGGACTCAGAATGACAGAGGATGAGTTTATGGCAGCACCATTCGACGCAGGAACTTCAGCCGGTCCTTCAATCTGACGGACATGAGGCTGATAGAGTTTAATCATGCCCGTGCGTTTCAGATACTCATTGATCTCCGGATGAAAAACAAGCGCCCGGTAAAATTCAACCACAGCCAGCGGCATGCGGTCATTGTGAGCTTTGGCGATTTTCTGCAGGTCTGAAAAAAGCGACGTCCAGAATGCCGGATCATATTCATAGCCCTCCGTTGCACGAATGGCATTCCAGACCCAAAGATCCATCTGGCCTGCATCCAGAATCCGGCGGCGTTCTTCTTCCTCCGAAGCAAACAGCAGGGTTCGCAAAACCGGCAAAAAAATAGCCTGCACGCTGCTGATCGGCCGTCTCGATGTATAGTCCATAAACGCTTCCCGCCAAGCGCGGTCTTCCGGTGATTCATCGAACGGGCCGTCTCTAAACAAAGGTTCTGTCTCCGCCGACTCGTACAGAGTAGGCCGCCTGCGGGGTTCCAGCGGCAAAAGAAACCGCGCGATCAGCCGCACCGTATCGTTTTCATAAATTACAATCCCCTGTTTTTTCTCAATTTTAACGTCATCCACCGAACGGTCGGTTTCGGCCGCAATGGCATCGATAAAATCATTCAGCCGCGTTTCTTCGCGGTTGGAAAGCATTTTCAAATCGAGTTGAATTTCTGTTTTACCTGAAAAAGACGCTTTGACGGGCCGGATCACAAGGCCGCTGATCAGTTCAAGCGGAAAAACAGGGCGCCTTAATTCGTTTTCCGCGCGCCGGCGTTCTAAAAAAAGGCCGCTCCCGCCGACCGTACGCGGCGCAAAACGAAAAGCAAGTTTATAGCGGCGCGGAATAATATCCACTTCAATGGACGAGCGGTTGTTCATTTCCCATGTGTCTCTGAGCGCTTCAAAGTGGATGGGAATATAACCGCCTCCGCTGGAACTTGTGGAAAGCGTTTGTAAATTGCCGGAACTATCCTCCAGCACAGGCTCAAACAACGGTTCCGGCAAAGCCGCAGAAATCTGTCCGACCGTTAAATTCTTCGGATCACCCAGCAGGCCCGACAAATCCATGGGCCGGGTCAAAAGACGCGCCCCTGCGGGATCGATCTCCAAATCAAGCAGATTCGCCGCATCCAGCGGGGTGAGGCCATTCGCGCTGACAAAGTTTGCGAGATCCGGCACCGGAATATCAAAACGGGCCTCGCCCTGCATGGGAATACGGTGGGCCGATAGACGGCCGGATGCGTCTTGCGCTATCAGCACCAGAACACGGATGTCGCCATCGCTCGTCTCCCAAAGAGACTGCAATGTTTTAAGATCAATGCCATTGACCGGAAAATTCGGGGCCGGCTGCGGGCCGCGGTGGGTATTACGCGCCCATAACCGGTCAGACTCCTCGCGGGAAAGTTCTAAAAGATAGCCGCGCGTTCCGCGGCCGGCGCGGCGGGCCTGCCTGAAAGTTTGGTCGTTTAAGCGCACGAACCCCTCGTCAAATCTTGGTTCCTGAGAAACCGCCAGGACTTGGCGGATAACAGCCCATTTCATCTCCGGCGTCATGTTTTCAAACCGCTTGGCAATCGCCATCCGGTGATACGGGGTAATATCGAAGGGTCTAAACTGTCCATTGGCCAGCCGGCTGTCGAGCTCTACGCGTGAAAGACGGCGTCCGGCAAACGCGCCCACCTTTGGAATGGCGTAGTAAGACACTGACTCGGGCTGTTCCTCTGAGAGAACCAAAATAAGTTTTCGCTCTTCACCAGTACCCTCCTCAAAAAGATCGATGGCCTGAGCCAAGGGAATGTTCAGCCACATCACTGTCTCACCCGCCCGCCCGGCAATCTCATCGGAAACAACCATCCCGCCGTCCTCCGCGAAGCGCAAAGACGCCATATAGGCCGTATTCGTTTTTTGCTGGATGTGCGGACCCGTACCCTGGGGATGGTATTGGAAATCCCGTTTCAAAATTTCACGCAAAACATCCCGCTTGGTTATGACGTCGTAGTCTTTGAATTCATCGCTCAAAACAGCCTGCGGTTCCGGTAAAACAGAACTACTGTCGGAGCCGCCGTCTGAGTCATCCCCGGCAGGTTCGAAGACTTGATCCAACCGCGCTCCGGCAGCGCCCAAAAAATTAAACCGGATGGGTAAACCGGATTCCGGAAGTTCTAAATCAGGTTCACTTATTTGATAAACATTCACAAGAGAGTCCATCCAGGCGGGCTCATTGAAATCAGCAGGCAAAAGTCCGCTCTGGATCAACGGGATTTTTAGCGCGGCGGAGGTCTGAATTTCAAATCCCGGCCCCTGTTCTGCGAAGTTTCCTCTGTCCACCGATTCAACGACCAGGCCCCTAAACCGGGCTTGCGCGATCCGCCTCCCCATCCCTATTTTTTCAGCGTCAAATTTTCGCTTCGCAATTTTCCGGATTTCGACATGCGACCAGGCCGCAGAAAAATCGGAAAAATCATTGACGATCGAAAGTGTAAAAATCGTTTCATCGCGTTCAAAAAAGAAACGGAACCAATCGCGCACTTCTTTGTCTCCGCGCTGGTAACGCTGCAGCCAATAACCGCCCAGTTTTTCGGGCAATGCTGCTTCGTAATCCGAGGGAACTGCGACCGGCGAGCGGACTTCGGAGCGGGAGGAAGGAGAGGTCGAAGGTCGAAGGTGGAAGGTGGAAGGAAAGCGAGCAGAGTTAGAAGTTGGAAGAGAGGCACTCGAGATTGCTTCGGCCTTAGTTTGTTCGCGGCCTCGCAATGACAAATGGTCAGAGGGAAAAGGGGAAAGGGAAAAGGGAAAAGCATTAAAACCCGATACAAAACCGAGCCAATCGGTTTTTCTTTTCTTTTTTTCATTTTCTTGTGCAACTTCCAACTTCACCGCCGAAGGA
>JAHFHF010000099.1 GCA_023247055.1 Candidatus Omnitrophota bacterium | reverse complement strand
AGGACGCTTCGTGCTGGATTTTGCATGGGGATTAGACCACGTCAGTGTTTTTGTTGATGGAGGGGGGGTGCGCCGGACCTTTCTTTCTGGACTGGACCGGATGAGTTCTTTGCGTGTGCGTCCTGCCGGAACCGGCGGTAGAAAAGCAGCGTTAATGATTACCGCAGATATGGATCCGGAGACCCTTCAAACCCAGATGGATTCGCTCGGGCAAAAACTGTCCGAAGGCGGCATTAACGTCGATGTCTCGTTTGACGGAAGTATTTTTAAAGCGGAATCGGCGGATTCGATTTTCATCATTCAGCTTTCTTCTTCCAACCTCCAACTTCCAACTTCTAACTCAGCAACATCTCCTTCCGCCTCTGTTCCTTCCACATCCCGTTCGTCCGTTCTTGCTGCTCCAGTTCTGGATATTAAAGAACTCATCAGGCGTCTGCCAAAGGATCGCGGCTATGTCCCCATGGACCAAGGCAGCCAATTTGCAGACTTGGTCGCTGATAACCCATCCCTTTTAGTCACGCACCCTGCCGTACAGAGCGGCAATCTGCTGGAGGTTTTTGATGATCCGACCGGGGAGATTCGCGATGGCGATGAAGGAACAATTCAGCGAGTGTCTAACCCGGCCGGGTATCGTGGAATCTACAACTCGGTCATTTTGGGGGAATATGCCAGAGACGGGGGCAGTGTTTTTTTAAATGTGCGTGCCGATGTGAACGGAAAAAAGAGTTGGCGCATCGCCATCGAGAAAAGCGGTGTTGTGCAGCTTCAACTGAACCTGGGTACGGTGACGAGAAAACCCTTGGACAAAGAGCGTAAAAAGTTCTCCAAGATTGACTATTATGAAGTGCCTGATTTTAACTCATTTCCTCTTGGAAATTTGAATGATATTGCCAAAGCCTCTTTGCTTCCCGCGTTCAGGTCAGGCGCCGGAAAACCGGTTTACTTCATTCAGCTTCAAGAAATGTCAGCGATGGTAAAAGCGCAGATCAGCGCTTATGTCATGATCTATCGCGCGGCTGAAACTCCTGGCACGATAACCTGGGATGATCAGCGCGGCAGGCTTGAAATTGATCATCCGAATGCAAAATTAGTGTTGTTTGTAGGAGAACAAGCCACGCGCCCCGCCACGGCGGGCAAGAATGAGCAACGGGCAACCAAGGGAGAGGCAAAGACGGATGCTGCACAGCAGACAACCGGCCTTGGTCAGCCTTCTGCATCAACGGTTTTGACAACCGGAGACGCGAGGGTCGATTTAATGCCTTTGCTGGCGTTCAAGCTGGATCAGGCGTCAATGCCAGAGTTAGTGCAATATGCTGAAATTTTTTTATTTCCCATTTTGCGGGATCAGGGTTTCCAAGTTTCAAAAGCCAGTGAAGCCAAGTTTAGAGTTTTTGGTATGGACAAAGATAACGGTATTGTTGCTGGTCTGGCGATGAATATTTCTGTGGATGAGGGCATTTACGCTAGCGGGTCCTTTATCCATTCCCAGGTCAGCACTGCCGTGGTGATTGAAGAAAAAAATGGGGTAAAGCAGCCCTTCATTAGTTTTGACGGCGAGGTACTGGCATTGGGCGAAATCGACAACATTGTATCGTTTAGTCTAACGCATGAAACTAAAGAGCCGCGAGGACGAAAAACCCCGCGTGTTATTCGCGTGGGTGTGAAGACGTTTGATGCCGAAGCCGTCCGCCGCTTTTCTCAGATATTGGAAAAAACCGGTAACTTTCCTCCTATGAGAATTACGAGCGAAGGATTTGAAATGAAGTCAAAGAAGCTGGTTTTGCAAGTCCGTGTGACGAAAACAGAAACTGCCCTTCCTGTTCCTGCAACTCTTACGGCCAGTATCGATCCGTTAGATGCGGAATTGACAGGTGCCATTGAGGTCAGAGAAAGTTTTGATGCCATGTTCTCTAGCGGTACGACCGCAGCCAATAGCGTAAGCCGGCTACAGTCCCTGTTTGGGGTATCCGAGACAGGGAGTAATGACTTATACGATGTCGGTATTCGTTTTCGTTCTCGTGATGATCGTACGGAATATATTCAAGTTAGGGGCGGCAACGCCACCGATCTTTGGAACATAAAATATTTCCCCAATTATGTCGGGTTTCACAATACCTTTACAGGTTTTCCCGTATCGTTTGATTTTGCCGAGAAGGGACTTCTCTTGAGGGTCCGTATCGCTATGCCGGGGGAGGGCAATGACCTTTCGATTATGCGCGATCTTGTTTCCCGCGAACACGTCACTTCAGTCCAGGTTAAATCGCGGGGTGCAGATTTTTCGCGGCAGTTCCTCATGGTGGTGACGCTGGACCAAATGCCGGATGATTTTGAAGGGCTTCAAGAGGAGTTAAGGCAAAAGATGGCCCAGGGCGGCCAGATGTACGTAACACTTACAACGGAACCAGACCGGATTATTTTTGAATCAGACAATGCTAAAGTCGTCTTGCGGGTGCGCGAAGGGGAAAAAGGGAAAAGGGAAAAGGAGAAAGGGGAAAGGGAAAAGGGAGAGGCGGAAAACGGTGGAAGGCCGGAAGTGGAAGGTGGAAGGACAGACGTCATTCAGGACGTTCGGCTCGTGACGGGGCCAAGCGCGGATATCCTGGCCTTTTTTAATATGGATGGAACTGCAAATAATGCGAAACAAACCATGGAGGGCGTATTTAAGGAAATTCCGGGCGTGATCGTAAGTCCGGGCATTGAGACGACGGTGCAGTTAAAAGATCGTTTGATTGCAAGGCAAGAGCGTGTTCTGGAAAGCGGTTTCCACAGCCGCAGCATGGGTTTTTTTGACCTCTCCCCTGATCTTGACGGCAACCGATCCGCGGAGATCAGTTTCCATTACGACAAACTGGCTTATGGCGTAGACCGTGTGATGCCTTATTTTGTGTTTGACTACGAACGCTTTCTGATGGGACCTCCGGCGAATTTGAAATCGGCCAAGGTTGTTTTGAACGAGGAAACGCAGGGTCTTGAATACTCGATTCGTTTTGGCGAAGTAACGCCGGAAATGTTTGAATCAATGAAAGGCTTTGCCTGGGCCGCTCGTATTAAGCAAGCAGCTTATTTTAAAAACGGAGCATTTCATATTCCCACGGCAAAAAACATGACCTTTATTATTTATGCCGAAAAGCCTCTTGATCGCGGGCCGGCGCCGCCAGAACCTGGGTCGGTTAAACAATTCCGGTTAATTCTGGATAGTTCCAACCGGCTTGAGAGAATCATGAATGCCGCTGGTTTTTTAACTGAATTGGCAAACCCCGGTCTTGATCCGGACCGGATGAGGCAGCTCATCGATCCGAATATCATTGAAAGAATGCGAGCGTGGCATAAAGAAACCGGCGGATTTTTGTTTAATGAGGGCGATTTTGAAAGAAATGTTCTTGGCATGGCAGACCGTTTTTTTAGGGAAGCTGACGAACAGGGCCTTTCTCTGCCGCTTGGTTTGGCTGAATTGTTGAAGGTTATTGCCCTGAACAAAAAGAGTAACGCATTAAAAAAACTGCAAGATGCGGGATTGATGCGGCGCATTGAAGCTGCCTTGCGTGAAGCGCGTGAAAACGCTGCTGCCGGCTGGGGCAATGGCGCTAACAATCCGCCTGGAGATTTCACGCAATTTGCCGCGGGCCTAACTGCCGGCGCTTTACCCGTTCAGCGCTTTATCGGCCGGTTGACAGAGTACGACACCGATGCGCCAATTAAATTGAGCAAGGAACAGATTCGCGACATCATCAATCTTTTAGGCCCCGGGGCCAGAACGCAATTGACGCCGTGGCCGGCCGGTGCGGACGAGATGAATGCGCTTGTCGAGCGGGTATATGGATTAGTCGCGAATGCGCGGAGTGAGGTGAGGAGAGTGGGGAAGAGTTGGAAGTTGGAAGTTAGAAGTTGGAAGGAAGAAGAAAACAAGAACTGGCTTGCGTTTGCGTCTGGAGTAGTAGGAGCAGCGAATGTATTCTCTTCTTTGTCATTGCGAGGCAGCGAACAAACTGAAGCTGAAGCAATCTCAGATTCGCCCTCGAGATTGCTTCGTCGTTCTCTGAAAAGCAGTCAAACTCCTCGCAATGACAAAGCTGTTCGATCGACCGCTTCTCTTGCTCCTTCTCTTTCCCCTTTCTCCTTTCCCCTTTCCCCTTCTCCATCCCGCTCCGAAGTCCGCTCACCCGTCCCAGTTCCATCCAACTACGCCCCCCAAGATCCCGAAAAAGTCATCGGCTACTGGCACGTACGTTACGAAGACAAAGATGCGCCGCAAACAGGAACCCCCAAAGACGTGCGCAACTGGACGCGCTTCTTTTTTGAGCGCGACGGCGCGATTTTAACACTTTCGATTATCAATGATTTCTTTGACCGTGAAAAACCGTGGTCGATTGTTGAAATCCGCCGTTCAGACAAAGGGGGCTTTGATCCGGACAATGTCGATGGGGGCGAGGTTATCGCCAAGGCTGAGTTTAAAGGGCTTGTTTTTGAAAAGCTTGCTCTCGAGCCAGGCCCGCTGCTGCTCGTGCCTTCAACCCAGGCGCTGACGGCGGTTTTAAAAGAAGGCAGGATATTGCCGGAGGATTTTGAAGACCCTCAGTGGCAGGGTGATCTGGCTGTTATTTACGAACTCCCTGACGATGATGGCGACAAACTTGAAACGCCCGTCCTGCCGGTCAAATTTACTTTCAGCGCTAATGATACCGTTTCTGCCCCCTCAAAGGGGACAGGCATCGATCCCGATATTAGAGGGATAGGCCTCGGTAAAGCCATGCAAGGAGCTCTTGTGGAGGGGCCCTTAGGTATTCAAGGCCTTCAGGATTATTTCAAAAAGCGCGAAGGAAAAGATCTGGATCGCGGGGATTCCTCTGATGATACGCAGGCTATTCAGCGGTGGTATCACAAAGAGGGTGCGCATGCAGGAAGCTTTACTTTGACCTTGGGAGACCCTTCCGCTGAAAAACTTGAAGTGGTTCTTAGGCCGGATTCGGTGGCTTCTGGCGACCATGTAATCGATTTTAAAGTGGATGGGAGCAATCAGCGTGTGAGCGTAAAGCTATCGACATTAAGTTATTCTAAGAATAAATTTGGCTCTTATGAACCCGTCCAGGAATTTCAAATTCCGCTTGATCAATTTTTAGGAGTTAATGTACCAGCTGCTACAGAACCGCTCACGCTTGATTTTGTATTTTCGGATTTTCCGGACGAGTTTAAACAAAAATTAAAAGAATTGGGTTTGGAACTGGACGGCTGGATAGCCCCGAGTTTGCTCGAGACTCCCATCTCGTTTGTTGAAGCAGGGCCCAAAACGGTGCCCCGCGGCATCGCCCCGGCTCTTTCCCAGGATTTACTTACCGTTCGCGGCCGTGGGGTTGATGTTGCGGGTCTGATCAAAAACACCCGCGATTTATCCATCGAAGAAATCGGTGCTTTTGAAAAAGAGGTTCAGGCTGCCTTTGAACAAATGGGTATTGATTTGGACCCGCCTTTTTTAACAACGTGGCAGAGCGGAGAGCAATGGAAACTCACTGTGAGTTCCGGCGACGATGTCCCGGCGCTTCGTGTGGAAGCTGATCTGAACAGTGCTATCCCTCTGGGGTTTTCATTATTATCGGCAACTAAAAAGAGCAGGGATGAAGACTTCAAAAATAGCGGGCTTGGCCTGCGAGAATTTCTGAGGCAGCCCGGTCCACGGCACGCAGGACATCCGAAACGTGAAAAGATTGATCGGGGAAATTGGGATAAATTTTCGTTGGATCGTGAAAATATTTTAGCCTTCGAGTTGTCTTACAACGAAGAGTTGAAGCGGCGCGAAGTCGCGATCACGGTTTCAGATTGGGGCCAGTGGGGCTTGCAAGGTTTACAGGGACTGGCGAATCGAGCGCGGCAGCTTAATGGCACCGCCGACTTTCAAATCGAAAACGGCCGCTTCGAGGCGATTTTCCCGCGCTTTGCTTTGACGATTGTCAAAGACAAGGCCGCGATTCGCCCAGCGCCTGTTTTATCGGATGCCGCCATTCCCGCGGGTTATCCTGTGCCGGATTATGCAGTCCCCATGATGGAAATGCTGAATTCTACCCGCTTAACGGAAACAGATTTAAACCGTTTTAAACAGCGGCTTGAGCAGCATGGATTTAAAGCAACCATCGATGCCAATGGCTCGTTGACATTTTCCGCTCCGGATAAACCGTGGTTGAAGGGAGAGCTGTTTGATCTTCTCGCTGACGGAAACACCCAAAGTTATATGACATTGGAAACATTGCGAAATGAACGTAAGCTCCAGCTTGAGTTTTTTGAGCATTCTGATCTAAGACATGGAAGCTTTACAACATTCAATTTTTCGATAGACGAAACGCTTCTCTCCGATTCCGGGTTAAAATTGGGATATGACGCGATAACCTATCTTGCCGTTTCTACGCCGGAAACTAATCGTTTGCCCGCAGAGCATCCTGATAAAAATAAAATCGAACTTTATGTTGGTGTAAATTCTCTGGCCAAACTGGATACCGTCTATCTTGCGGAATGGCTGGAGTTATTTAAAAAATTTGATCCTGATGTCAAAATTACCGAAAGCGCAACGAGTCAAATTGCGGAAGGGGCATTGATCCGCATTGTTTTTTTTGAGGCGCTTCCACCCGCTCCCCAAAAATCGACAACGATGTCGGTGTTGGCGGATTCGGACGAAGATAATTTTGCGGCGATATCAACAATCACAGCGATTGAGCCGGGCGCCGTGGTGCGAAGCGAGGAGAAAAACGGGGTTGAGACATTAGCCGTGCCATACAGTGCACTGCGCTTGAACAATACCAAAATTCTTGTGGTGAACTGGGATAATAATACGCTACGTGAATTTGATTTTGTGGATGGGGTGTGGCAAGCGGGCGCTGTGGTGCAAAGCGAGCAAAAGGACGGGTTTTGGACATTGGCAAGCCCACGAAATGCACTGCGTTTGAGCGATACAAAGATTCTTGTGATGAACGCGGGGAGTGAAACGCTGCGTGAATTTGATTGGGTCAATGGGGTGTGGCAGGCCGGGGCCTTGGTGAAAAGGGAGGAAAAAGATAAGCTTTCAACACTCTCAGAGCCACAAAACGCACTGCTCTTAAGTGATACCAAGATTCTTGTGGTGAATTGGATAAATGACACACTGCGCGAATTTGATTTAGTGGATGGGGTGTGGAAAGCCGGAGCCGTGGTACAAAGCGAAGAAAAAGACGAGGTGCAAACGCTGGTAGATCCACGGGGCATATTACGATTGAGCGATACCAAGATTCTTGTGATGAATGTGAGTAATGACACGCTGCGCGAGTTTGATTGGGTCGATGGAGTGTGGCAGGCCGGGGCGGTGGTGAAAAGCGAAGAGAAAGATGGTGTCCAGACGCTATCACAACCCCAAAGCGCATTGCGATTGAGTGATGCTAAAATTTTGGTGGCAAACTGGAATAACACACTACGTGAGTTTAATTTAGTGGATGGAGTGTGGAAAGCCGGTGCGGTGACGCAAAGCGCAGAGCCGCAAGGAATGCTGCGATTGAACGATACCAAGATTCTTGTGATGGATGCGAATGATGCGTTTCGCGAGTTTAATTTAAAAGGTGATTTTGATTTCAACCAGCGCATTCACCCCACGGATGCAATGCTGGACAAAAGATCAATGAAAACGGTGACCCGAGGCATCGATCCGGCTCTTTCCACGGAGTTGTTTGCCATTCGCGGACGTGGGGTTGATGTTGCGGGTCTGATTAGAAACTCCCGAAAATTATCTGCTGAAGAAATTGGCGCCCTTGAAAAAGAAGTTCAGGCGGCCTTTGAGAAATTGGGCATTAATTTGGACCCGCCTTTTTTAACAACGTGGCAGAGCGGAGAGCAATGGAAACTCACTGTGAGTTCCGGCGACGATGTCCCGGCGCTTCGTGTGGAAGCTGATCTGAACAGTGCTATCCCTC
>JAHFHF010000024.1 GCA_023247055.1 Candidatus Omnitrophota bacterium | reverse complement strand
GCTACATTGTCTTTTTGCTTCCACCTTATCATAAAAACTATAACAAACGCATTGCCAAAGCCCCCAAGCTTTATTTTTATGACGTGGGGCTGGCTTCTTATCTTCTTGGCATTGAAACCGTGAAGCAAATGCAAAGAGATCCTTTGAGGGGGCACCTCTTTGAAAATCTCGTTGTGATCGAGTTCCTGAAAAACCGGTATGAGCAAGCAGAAAATTCAAACCTTTCCTTTTTTCGTGATTCCAACAAAAATGAAGTCGATTTAATCGCTCCCTTGCAAACGGGGCTTTGGGCCGTTGAAATTAAATCCTCTCAAACCGTGGCGCCTGATTTTTTTAAAGGGCTTAACTATTTTGAAGCGCTGCATAAAAAAGAGGGCGAGATTAAAAAAGCGCTTGTTTACGGAGGCGGTCAAAATCAAACTCGCTCCAACGGTCATGTCGTAGGATGGAAAGGTTTAAGCGCTTTCTTAAATGACGCAAAAGCGAAGAGGCCGCCTTCAAAGCAAACTTTATAGACATAGGCATGGCTGTCCCCCTGCTTGATTTGACTTGCCCCTGTAGACGAGTACTATTCCTCGGCGGCTGATGAGGCCGCCGAAGGCAATTTGACTACCCCTGGATTTCGAGGTATATTGGAATTCTTTTCTACGGCGGTATTTTTTTATAAGCCATTATAAATAAAAGGGATAGATAAAATGAGTGCGCCGGATTTGGAGCAAAAAAAATGGCAGCTGGCCCGGGGAGTGACGGTTTGGTTTACGGGCCTGCCCAGTTCGGGCAAGTCAACCTTGGCGCGGTCTTTGGAGCGCCTGCTCAAAAAGAAAAATCTGCCTGTGGAACTTTTGGACGGCGACGTGGTCCGGACTCATTTGAGCAAAGACTTGGGCTTCAGCAAAGAAGACCGTGATACGAATATCAAGCGCATTGGCTTTGTCTGCCAGCTTTTAACGCGGCATGGCGTGGCGGCCGTGGCTTCTTTCGTGTCGCCTTACCGTGAAGCGCGCGATTACAACCGGCGCCTGATCGGCAATTTTGTGGAAGTTTACGTTAAGGCATCGCCTGCGGCCTGCGAAAAACGCGATGTGAAGGGGCTGTATCAAAAAGCCCGCGCCGGAGAAATCAAAGGCTTTACGGGCGTGGATGACCCTTATGAAGAGCCGGCGCAGGCCGAAGTGGTCTGCGACACTGAAAAAGAAAGCGCGGAAGAGTCTTTGGGCAAAGTCCTTGCGCGGCTTGAAAAATTGGGTTATTTGAAAATCGTTTGAGGATAGCCGTGGGACACGCGCTGGACATTGAAAAACTGAATGAGGCTTTTGAAAAACAGAAGCCGGCGGAAATTATCGCCTGGGCGGCTAAAGAGTTCTGCCCGAAACTGGCCATGACGTCGTCTTTCGGTCCCGAAAGCGGGGTCTTGCTGCACTTGGTCAGTTCCGTCGATCCGCAAATTCCCGTGCTTTTTTTAGAAACGGGCTATCACTTTCCGGAAACGCTGGAATACAAAAAAACGCTCGTCGAAATGTTGGGTTTGCAAAATGTAGTTGATTTGCGCGCGGATCCCAAAAAACGTCAAGCGCTCGTCGATAAACATGCGGGTAAGCCCTACGAACAAGACCCCGACCAATGCTGCCATATCAATAAAGTTGAGCCGCTGGATGCCGCTCTGAATCATTACGATGCCTGGATGACCGGGATCCGCCGTCATCAGACGGATGCGCGCAAGACCATTCGCATCCTGGAGTTATACGAAGGCGACCGGACTAAAATCAGTCCTTTGGCCAACTGGACATCGCGCGACACCTGGTGGTATTTGAAAGAGCATAAGATCCCGCAGCATCCCCTTTACGAGAAGGGGTATTTGAGTATAGGATGCTGGCCTTGCACCCGTCCGATCCAGGCCGGGGATGACGAGCGCGCGGGCCGCTGGGCCGGACGCTCAAAGAAAGAATGCGGGATTCATCTTTTTCAAGAGGTCAAGCGGCCGGAGGACAAAGACAAGACTCCGGCGCCGGACATTTCATCGGATATATAAACACATTGTCATTCTGATCTTGCCTGCCGGCAGGCAGGGCGGACACGGTCAATTTGAGTTCCGCGAAGAATCTCAAAACGAGACCCTTCGCTGCGCTCAGGATGACAAGAACAGGGAGGATTTATGAGCACAACATCCGCGAAAGCACGCAGTAAACCGCAGATCGCTGAAACGGTTCTGGATTTGATTTGCAACACGCCGCTGGTGAAGCTGAACCGGCTGACCGGTCCCGGCATGGCGACCATTTATGGCAAGCTGGAATCCATGAATCCCGGCGGCAGTGTCAAAGACCGCATTTGTTTTAGCATGATCCGCGACGCCGAAGATAAAGGCCTGATTAAAAAAGATACGGTCATTGTCGAGCCGACTTCCGGCAACACCGGCATTGGATTGGCGCTGGTCTGTGCGGTGAAAGGGTACAAATTAATTTTGACCATGCCTGAAACCATGAGTGTCGAGCGCCGTCATTTGCTCAAACGCTATGGCGCGGAACTCGTGCTGACGCCCGGCGCCGAAGGCATGAAGGGCGCGATTGCCAAGGCCCAGGAAATCGCCAAACAAAACCCTAACAGTTTTATTCCCCAGCAGTTTGCTAATCCGGCCAATCCCAAAATCCACCGCGAAACCACGGCCGAAGAAATTTGGGAAGCCTTGGATGGAAAATTCGACGCGTTTATTTCCGGCGTCGGAACCGGCGGCACCATCACCGGCTGCGGCGAAGTTTTCAAAAAAAGAAATCCGGCGATTAAAGTCATTGCGCTGGAGCCCAAAAATTCACCCGTGCTTTCCGGCGGACAGCCCGGCAAACACAAAATCCAAGGCATTGGCGCGGGTTTTGTGCCTGATGTTTTAAACCGCAATGTGATTGATGAAATTATGACGGTGGACGATCAAGATGCCTGGAAAACGGCGCTTGAATTGGCCGCCAAAGAGGGGATTTTGGGCGGGGTTTCGACCGGAGCCGCGTGCTGGGCTGCGCTGCAAACGGCCAAGAAACTGGGCGCGGGCAAAGTGGTTGTGGCGATTTTGCCGGATACGGGCGAGCGATATTTAAGTATGGATGAAGCGTTTAAGCAATAAAAAGAAGCAAGAAACGGTTTCATAAGGCTTTAAGGCTAATCAGCCTATTTGTCATTGCGAGCCTGCCGCTTTTTGGCAGACGCGGCAATCTCTACGACGGCATTCTTAAGCCGTCGAGAAGATAGTCCCTGTTTAACTTAAAACAGGGACTATCTCGGTTTTGAGATTGCTTCAGCCTCAGCGTAATGCTGCCTCGCAATGACAAAGCTATCCTTGAGAGACTTATGAAACCGCCGCTGGTGACTGTAAGGAGTTTCTCGAATGTCATTTTTAAAAGGCCTGCGCTGCCGCGAATGCGGGCGTGAATTTCCCAAAGAAGCGTTGTATGTCTGCGAATACTGTTTTGGTTCGCTGGAAGCAGCGTATGACTACGACGGCATCAAAAAAGTTTTGACCCGCGATAAAATTTTGCGCGGGCCCAAAAGCCTTTGGCGTTACCGCGAACTTTTGCCGATCGACGGCGAGCCCACAGCCGGTTTTTATTCCGGCTTTACGCCGCTGGTCAAAGCGGACATTCTGGCCAAAGAACTGGGCGTCAAAGAGCTTTACATTAAAGACGATTCCGTCTGTCATCCGACTTGGTCTTTCAAGGACCGTGTCGTGGCGGTTGCGCTTTCGCGCGCCCGCGAATTGGGTTTTGATACGGTGGCCTGCGCCTCCACCGGTAATTTGGCCAATTCGGTTTCGGCAAACGCGGCCTGGGCCGGTTTCAAACGTTATATTTTTATTCCCGCCAATCTGGAACGCGCCAAAATTATCGGGTCGCTCGTGTATGCGCCTAATCTTGTGTCGGTCAATGGCAACTACGATGACGTCAACCGCCTGTGTTCGGAAATCGCATCCAAATACCGCTGGGGCTTTGTGAATATCAATTTGCGCGCCTACTACGCCGAAGGTTCTAAAACCCTGGGCTTTGAAATCGCGGAGCAATTAGGCTGGCGCGCGCCCGATCACATTGTGGCGCCTGCGGCCAGCGGTTCTTTGATTACAAAAATCTGGAAATCCCTGCAGGAGTTCGAAAAACTGGGGCTGCTTGAAAATAAAGTAAAAACCAAAGTGTACTGCGCCCAGCCTGAAGGCTGCGCACCCATTGCCGATTCGATTTTAAGCGGCTCGGAAGCGATCAAGCCGGTCAAGCCGGACACCATCGCAAAATCTTTGGCCATTGGCAATCCGGCCGATGGTTATTACGCCAAAGATGTGATTCGCGATACCGGCGGCTGGGCGGCCAAGGCCACAAACGATGAAATCCGCGAGGGCATCAAGCTTTTGGCCCGCACCGAAGGGATCTTTACCGAAACCGCGGGCGGCGTCACGGTAGCCTGCGCCAAGAAGTTGATCGAGCAGGGCCGTATTCCGCGCAATGAATCCATCGTGCTTGCGATTACCGGTAACGGCTTGAAAACGCAGGAAGCGATTCAAGACTCTGTGGGTGAAGCCAAGCTGATTGACCCGAAGTTGGATTCGTTTGAAGAGATTGTAATGGGCGTGCAGGGTTCCACAACGTAACTCTTTCCCCCCTCTTAATCTCCCCCCGAAGAGCACGGGGGGAGAAATAAAAGAGGTCTATGGTTTCCTCCCCCGCGCTTTCCGGGGGAGGATTAAGGTGGGGGAGGAGAATAAAATCGCGGCGGGTAAACCAGGCTTAAAACTAGGACAACCCGTTTTAAAGAGGAGACGATCTTATGGCCGTGAAAGTCCGCATACCGACCCCGCTTCAAAAACTTGCGGGGGGCAAGGGCGAAGTGATGATTGAAGCCGCAAGCATTCAGCAAATGATCGACACGCTGGAAAAAAATTATCCCGGCATGAAAGAGCGCCTCTGCGATGAACAGGGCAAGATCCGCCGGTTCGTGAATGTGTATTTGAACGAAGAAGACATCCGTTTTTTGGACAAAGAAGCCACGGCCCTCAAGGCCGGCGATGAAATTTCGATTGTTCCCGCGATTGCGGGCGGCTAAGAGAGGGTTCATGACTCAGCCCACGACAACTCTTCAGTCCAAGGCGGTCCAGCCGGCTTCACGCGAACGCATTGCGGAACTTAAAACCCGCGTGCTTGGCGGCGGCGAAGTCTGCTTTGACGAAGCCCTGGAACTAATCGCGGTCGATGAGCCCGCGCTTGTCGATTTCATCCTCGAGTGCGCGCGCGAAATTACGTTTCATTTCAATACGGATAAACCCGGCCTGTGTTCTTTGGTCAATGCCAAAAGCAATTTATGCGGCGAAGATTGCGGCTTTTGTTCGCAGTCCGTGCGTTTTGAAACTAAGGTCGACCGTTATCAAATGATGCCGGCCGATGAAGTCGTGCGCGCGGCCAAGGATTTTGAGAAAAAAGGCGCTGAAAATTTTTGCATTGTGACCAGCGGCGGCGAACTCACGGACGAAGAATTCGAAAAGGTTCTTGAGATTTACAAGCGGCTGCAGGTTGAGACTAAGATGAATCTGGATGGCTCCCTGGGTTTTCTGACGGCCGAACGTGTGCAGCGCTTGAAAGAAACGGGCGTGCGCCGGTTTAACAACAACCTGCAAAGTTCGCGCGAATTTTATCCCAACATCGTTTCTACACATACGTATGACAAACGTCTTGAGACTTTGAAACTTTTGCAGGACGGGAATCTTGAGATTTGTTCCGGCGGCATTTTGGCTATGGGCGAGTCGCGTGAAGACCGGATCAAGTTAGCGTTCGAACTCAAGCCGTATAAACCGCACTGCCTGCCCATGAATATTCTGGACCCGCGGCCGGGAACGCCGCTTGAAAAGCAGATGCCGGAAAATCCGCTGGAACTTGTGAAGACCATTGCGGTCTACCGTTTTATTCATCCCAAGTCCAACATCAAGCTCGCGGGCGGCCGTGAAGTCCGGCTGGGGGATGAGTATCAGCAAAAGGCGCTCAGCGGCGGGGCCAACGGCCTGATCGTCGGCGGCTATCTGACGACCGAAGGAAATCCCATACAGAAAGATTTCGAAATGCTCAAGCAGGCCGGCTTCAAGCCATCCCGGCCGCAAGCTGCCAGCTAGCCTCTTCTTCTTGAACGCGCCTCTCCTCACAGGCAAAAAAATTTTTATTACGGGCGGCACGAGCTGCTTAGGCCAAGCGTTTGTGCGTCAGGCCCAGGCTGCAGGCGCCCGGGTTTTCTTTTCCTATCATTCGTCGCGCGAAACCGCGGACACCTTAGCGGCCTTGGGCGCGAAAGGCTGCGCGCTTGATCTGACCGATAGCGCTTCTTTCGAGAGATTCGCCGAGGATTTGCAAAAAAACGCCGGGACTCTTGATTGTGTGATTCACAATGCGGCGGAAGTGCGTGATGTGACGCTGCAAAACATGACCGAAGAGGATTGGGACGTTGTTTTGAACGCGGATTTAAAAGCGCCGTTTCTTTTGACTCAAAAATTATTGCCGCTGTTGCAGAAGACTCGCGTTGCAGACGAAAGTCCCGCGAAAATTATTTTCATGACCAGCCGTGCCGCCGTCCGCGGAATTTACGGCGCTGCAAATTATGCAGCGGCCAAGGCCGGGTTGATCGGGTTAGTAAAATCGCTCGCGCTCGAATTAGGGCCGGTGCCCGTGCTAGTCAACGCCGTTAATCCCGGCTTCATGATTTCCGGTATGACGGAAAACCTGCCTGAGCCGGTCAAAGAAATGCAGCGCAAAGCCAGCGCACTTGAAAGATTTTCTAAGCCTGAAGAAGTCGCGGATTTTCTCGTTTATCTCGCTTCAGACCGCATGGCGCAAGTCAGCGGACAGGTTTTTCATTGGGATGCAAGGAGCATGAATTTTTGAAATGGGGAAGCGCGTTGTTATCACAGGGGCGGGCGTGGTTTCGCCCATCGGCACCGGTCTTAAAGCCTTTGCAGCAGGCCTGCGCGCGGGGCGTTCGGCCGCGGCTCCCATTCAAGCGTTTGACACTGAAAAGTATCCGTTCAAACTAGCGCACGAGGTCAAAAATTTTGACGCCCGCGCCCTGGGCACGCATCTGCTCGATCCTTTTATCCAATATGCGGTCAAGGCCGCGGATGAAGCGCTGCGCGATGCCCGCTTCGACCCGTCGGGCGTTGACCCTTACCGCATTGCCTTGTCCGTGAGTTCCAGCAAGGGCGGTATGCATACGCTCGACCGTTTTAAAGCGCGCTTTACCGCGCGGCCCAGCGCCATTTTGGGCGCGCGCATTTACGCTAATCTTGTCCCTAATTTTGCTGCGCAGTGGATTGCGCGGCGCTGGAAAATCCAAGGCCCGGCCAAATGTTATGTGGCGGCTTGTGCCACTGGTACGGTTGCCGTGGAAGAGGGCGCACACATGATTGCCGGCGGCCAGGCCGATTACTGCCTGGCGGGTGCGAGCGATGCCTCCATTGTGCCGCTGATGCTGGCTGGCTACCGCCAGATGAAGGCGCTTTCTGACACGGGCATGCGGCCGTTTCATAAAAACCGCGACGGTTTTTTAGTCGGTGAGGGCGCAGGCATTGTTTTTCTGGAGAGTCTGGAAAGCGCCCGCGCCCGCGGCGCGCAGATTTATGCGGAAGTGCTGGGTGCGGCGCAGGGAACGGACAGCACGCATGCGCTGCACTTTAGTCCGGACGAGAATGCGCTCAGCCGCACCGTGAAAAAACTGCTACAGAAAATAGATCGGGGGCCGCAGGATGTGGGTTATGTTAATTTACACGGAACCGCCACGCGCGCGGGAGATATCTATGAAACCGAGCAGCTTAAAAAAGCTTTCGGCTCCCAAGCTGCGTCGATTCCCATGAGTGCGACCAAAGCCATGACCGGCCACATGCTGGGCGCTTCCGGCGCCGTTGAAATCATCATCTGCTTGCTCGCGATGCAGGATGGTTTTTTGCCGCCCACCGCGGGCCTGGACGATCCGGACCCGGCTTGCGATTTGGATTATGTGGCTGGCGCAGCGCGGCCTGCCAAAATCAATACAGCGATTTCCGTTTCCATGGGCTTCGGCGGCCATGTGGCCACTCTGGCTTTAGGAAAATTATGAACACAGGGCTTCGTAGAAATCGAGATTGCTTCGCCCCTCAAACCTTGAGGGACTCGCAATGACAAAACAAACAGGTGAAGTCATTTTTCAAAAAACCACCGCCTCTTTGTCATTGCGAAGCAGCGAGGTATTAAGGCTGAAGCAATCTCAGCGCCTTGTTTTTGAGATAGCCGCGTGTGTCTAATTGAGGAAAATATCAATGAACCAAACTATTTTTGAAGAAGAGTTGACACAGCTCAAAGACCAATGCCTTTACCGGCGCCTCAAAACTTTGCAGCCTGCCGGACCGGTGCGCGCCCTCTGGCAGGGCCGCGAGACCCTGCTTTTTTGCGGCAATGATTACCTCGGGCTTTCACGGCATCCAAGGGTCTTGCAAGCATCTAAAAAAGCGCTGGAGCGATTTGGCACGGGCGCGGGCGCGGCGCGCCTGATCTCCGGCACATCCACGCTGCACACCGCGCTTGAAGAAAAATTGGCAAAGATTAAAAAGAAAGAGCGAGCCTTGGTTTTTTCAGCCGGTTATCTGGCCAATCTCGGCGTTTTGACCGCGCTTGCCGGCGCGGACGATTTGATCGTGATGGATAAACTCTGCCATGCGGCGCTCATTGACGGCGCCCGGCTGGCGGGCGCACGCCTGCGTGTTTTTCCGCACCGCAACTACGCGCGCTGTGATGAAATTTTGCAGCAGGAAAACGTGCCGGGTAAAAAAATTTTGGTGACGGACACCGTCTTCAGCATGGACGGGGACCTGGCGGATTTTCAGGAAATCGTCCGGCTTAAAAAAACTTACGGCTGTCTGTGGATCGCCGACGATGCGCACGGCACGGGTGTTTTTGGGCAGCAGGGCGGCGGCGCACTGGAAGATACGGGCCTGGAACCGGCGGCCGATGTCATTACGGGCACGCTTTCCAAAGCGCTCGGGGCCCTTGGCGGATTTGCCGCGGCTTCAGCCACCCTGATTGATTATCTGATTAATAAAGCCCGGCCATTTATTTTTGCGACAGCCCTGCCGCCGGTGCTTTGTGCGGCGGGTCTGGAAGCGCTGCAGGTGGTGCAGGAAGAGCCGGAATTGCGCTATGCGCTTTGGCGCAATATTCAGCGCATGCATGAATTTTTGAAAGCGGGGGGTTGGGCTCTGGAGCCGTTGGCATCGCCCATTTTACCGCTTGTGGTGGGCGCGGAAGGCGATGCCTTGGCGCTTTCCGAACGCCTGCTGGAACGCGGTTTTTTGGTACCGGCCATACGCTACCCCACGGTCCCCAAAGGCAAAGCGCGGCTGCGTATTACCCTGAGCGCGGCGCATACGCCGGAAGACATTGCCCGGTTTACGGCCTGTTTGGCTGAGGAAAAGGCGCGGAAGGGATAAGTTCTCTTCCCCCGCCTTGGTCCTCCCCCGGAAAGCACGGGGGAGGAAATTGGAAGGGGGTAAGGGGGGATGGTTTGCAGAATGTCACGTCTGCCGCTATAATGCCCCATTCCTGAAGAAAGGCCTTATGCTCCCCACGAATCAACCACGTCCTTTTAAAGCGCCGCTTAAAATCGAAAAAAAATTTGAACGCATTTCGACCGGCATTCATGCCGGCAGCCTGGCTGCGCTGGTTTTAACCGCTGCGGCACTGGCTTTTGGAACCCGCATTGAGCCTGCCGTGTTGTGGACGCTGATTGGCTTGTTTGCCGTTGCCAGCCTGCTCTCCTTGTTTATCGCGCTGCGGCCCGACGGGTTTTGGCGCTTGCGCCAGCGCGTGGCCTATGACAAACTCACCGCCGTTCTCGACCGCGCTTCGTTTACCGATAAACTGCATGCGGAAATCCGCCGGGCGGGCCGCTACCATTTTCCGTTGACGGTTTGCCTGCTGGATGTGGATGACTTCGAAGAATTGAACCGGAAAAATGGCAAATACTACGGCGATGAAGTTCTGCAAAAATTCGCCCAGATTTCTTTAGGCCATATCCGCAGTTCCGATTTTTTAGGCCGTGCTGGCCGCGATGAATTTTTGATCCTGCTCTCGCATACCGATTTAACACAGGCCGAGAAATTCTTGTACCGGCTTTATTTGCAAATTCAAGAACGCCTTGATCTCAGTTTCAGCGCCGGCATCACTTCCTACAGGCCCGGTGAATCGGGCCAGGAAATGCTGCGCCGTTCGGAACAAGCGTTGGAGCGCGCCCAGCAGGAAGGCCAGCGCAAGACCCGCTGCTTGATCTGCAAAGACGACAGCCGCGTTGTCATGAATTTCGATTTCGGGAAAATGCCGGGATGACCGTCGGTCCCGTATCGCAGCCGCCGGCCCTGCGCGCGCTGACCCTCGAAGAAAAAGACAAAAAATACCTTTGGCATCCCTTTACGCAGATGAAAGACTGGGAGGCCGACGACATCCTCGTGATCGAAAGCGGGGAAGGTTGTTATCTCAAAGATACGCATGGCCGGCGCTATTTGGATGGAGTCTCCTCGCTGTGGTGCAATGTCCACGGCCACCGCGTGGCCGAACTCGATCAGGCTGTCCGCAGCCAACTCGATAAAATTGCACATACGACTTTTCTGGGCTTGAGCAGTGTCCCGGCCGTCGAACTTGCCGAAAAATTGATTGCGCTCAGCCCTCCTGGCCTGGCCCGGGTTTTTTATTCCGACTCCGGCTCTGAGGCCGTTGAAATTGCGCTCAAGATCGCGTTTCAATATTGGAGCCATTCGGGCCGCCCTGAAAAAAAAGAATTCGTACGCCTGACCCACGCCTATCATGGCGACACCCTGGGCGCTGTCAGCGTCGGCGGCATCGATCTTTTTCATCAAATTTTCGGGCCTCTTTTGTTTAAGACGCATGCGGCGCCCGCACCCTATGTCTACCGCTGGCCCCGCGGCGGTTCGCGCGAAGCCGTGCGTGATGCGGCCTTGGCGGCCTTGGAAGCGGTCTTTAAAGAACACCAATCGCGTATTGCCGCCTTTGTGATGGAACCCTTGATGCAAGGGGCTGCAGGCATGATCGACCAGCCCGCGGGCTATATCCGCCGGGTTCGCGAATTGACCCGCCAATATGGTATACTTCTGATCTTTGACGAGGTTGCTACGGGGTTTGGCCGCACCGGCCGGATGTTCGCCTGCGAGCATGAAAACGTCGCGCCAGACATTCTGACGGCTGCCAAGGGCCTGACCGGGGGCTATCTTCCGCTGGCTGCAACGCTGGTGACGGAAGAAATTTACCGCGCCTTTCTCGGCAGCACTGCTGAACTCAAAACTTTTTTTCACGGGCATACGTATACGGCCAATCCGCTGGCGTGCAGCGCGGCTTTGGCGAACCTGGATTTTTTCCAAAGCCGGGGCGTGCTGGAAGCCTTGGTTCCCAAAATGGCGCTGCTGGAAAAACGGCTCGAAAGCTTCCATGCCCTGCGTCATGCGGGCGACATCCGTCGTGTGGGTTTTATGACCGGCATCGAACTTGTGCGCGATAAACAAACCCGGCAAGAATATACGCCCGAAGAAAAAATAGGCATCCGTGTGATCCGCCGCGCGCGCGAAAAAGGTGCGGTCTTGCGGCCGCTAGGGTCGGTCATCGTCCTCATGCCGCCGCTCGGCATCAGCGCCACAGAACTCGAAACGCTGCTGGATATCACTTACACTTCGATTCAGGAAGTTACGGAAGCGCCGTAGTATTAATAAATGGTTCGTCATTGCAAGCCCAGCAATTTTTGAGAGGCAAAGCAATCTCGTTTCTGGTCTGGGATTGCTTCAGCCTCAGCGGGATGCTACTTCGCAATGACGAGGAGGAGTTTTAATTTTATGAAAGCCGGAATTTTTATTACAGGAACCGATACAGGCGTGGGCAAGACGGTCGTCGCCGCCGGCCTGGCGCTGGCCCTCAGAAATCGCGGCCTGCGCGTGGGCGTCATGAAGCCTGTGGCCACGGGCTGCAATGGCAGCGGGGCGCATTTGATTTCCGAAGACGCTGTTTTTTTGTGGGAGGCTGCCGAAAACGAATATCCGGCGCTGACCAGTCCTTTGCGCTTCCGCAATCCGCTGGCGCCGCATGTCGCCGCTTCATTGGAAAAGAAAAGCGTCGAGCCCAAAAAACTCGTGCGGGCCTTTCGCGAGTTGGGCCAGCACTATGATTTTGTCATTGTGGAGGGTATCGGAGGGCTTTTCGTGCCTTTGGCCCGCGACTACTATGTCAGCAATCTGATCAAGGATTTTGATCTACCGGTCGTGGTGGTGGCGCGCAGTTCGCTGGGTGCGATCAACCATACGCTTTTGACGGTGGATGCCGCCCTGGTGCGCGGCATCGAAGTGCGCGGAATCATTTTTAACCGCGTGCCGCTTGTGAATTACTCATTGGCTGAAATTACCAACCCCAAGGTAATCCACGAATTAAGCGGCGCTCCGATTCTAGGGTCGCTGCCCGAGATGGATGACCTAGATATTGCCACCTGCCGCTACGGCCAGCTCCAGCACATGGTGCAGGAGCGCATCCAGCTCGACAAAATCCTGGGTCCGCACTTCCAAGGCTTATTGGCCCGCTCCTAGGCTCTAGTTTCAAAACTCTGTTTGAAAGGAATCCTTTTCTACAATGGTTAAAAGAAAAATCCTCGTCGCTATGAGCGGCGGGGTCGATAGTTCCGTCGTTGCGGCTTTGCTCAAAGCGGAAGGCCATGAAATTGCGGGCGCAACCATCCGCACATGGGCTTTAATTTCGAAGACGATTTCAAAAAACTCGTCGTGGATTATTTTGCCGAGGAATACCGTAAAGGCCGCACCCCCAACCCCTGCGTGGCCTGCAACGAACACATCAAGTTCCGCCTTTTTCTAGAACGCGCGCGCCAGCTGGGCTATGACACGATTGCGACCGGGCATTATGCGCGCATCGTGCATGATGCAAAAACCGGCGCGCCGCAACTCGCCGAAAGCGCGGATCCGCGCAAGGACCAGTCTTACGTGCTTTTTCCTATCGGCGCTGATGCCTTGCCGCATATTCTGCTGCCCATCGGAGGATTTACCAAAGATGAAATCCGCGCCAAGGCGCATGAGTTTAATTTGTGCGTGAAAAACAAACCCGACTCGCAGGAAATTTGTTTTATTCCCAGCAATGATTACGGGACTTTTCTCGAAAAAGAATTTTATGACGGCAAAAATCATCCGGGCCCTATCCGCAACTCGGCCGGAGAAATCGTCGGTCAGCACGAGGGCTATTACCACTATACACGCGGCCAGCGGCGCGGCTTGGGCGTAGCCCATGCCGAGCGCCTGTATGTGCTGCGCACCGACCCCGCGCGCAATGAAGTTATCGTGGGTTCCAAAGAAGAAATTTTCAACTGCAGCTTTACGGCCGCGCGCATGAATTGGTTTTTGCCGCCCGCCGCGGGCACAGTTTTAAAAGCGAACGTCAAAATCCGCGCTCAGCATACAAAAGCACCGGCCCAAGTCGAAGTTTTAGACGGCGCACGCATCCGAGTCACGTTTGACGAACCGCAGGATGCCATTACGCCCGGACAAGGGGCCGTAGTTTACGACGGTCCGCGTATCTTGGGCGGCGGCTGGATTGATCAAGTGGAGGCGTTTTCGCATGTTTCGCGCGCTTAAAATCGATGATAAAAAAGCCCAAAGTCTTGTGAGTTGGGCCATTAAACGTCCGCGCGCGCCGCAGTCGGTAATTATGCCGCTGCGCTATGGTTCGGAACCCGCTGCGGAAGCCTGCGTTGAAACCGGTCAGCATGTCCGGGCGGGAGAAAAAATTGCAGACGCGCTTGCCCCCGGCGCGGTAAACCGCCACGCTCCTTTTGCCGGTAAAGTGACCCGCATGGGGTATCTGCCTCATCCGGTGCTTGGCGAGACGCCCGGCATCGAAATCCACGGCGGCGATTTCCCCGAATCTTTCACGTCTGCGGGCCCGGCGGTCGAAGTTATGGCAGGAAACGGCCGCGACCGTTCCCTGCTGCCTTTTTTCCGGGACATGGGCCTCGTGGATTTAGATGCGGCCATGCAGCCGCTGCATACCAAAATCGCAGAGGCGCGCGGCAGTGCTCTGGATGTTTTGATGATCAACGGATGCGATCCGGAGCCTTATATTACTTCAAACCATGCGCTCGCGATGTCGCATGCCCTTGAAATTCTAAAAGGCGCGGAGATTTTGCGCCAGGCTGCGGGTGCGCGGCATCTGGTGCTGGCTTTCCAAAAAAACCAGATGGAAGCGGCTGAGATTGTGCGCAGCAAAATCTTTTTTCTGCGCTGGGAACACGCCGAAGTGGTGATCCAGCCTTCTGCTTACCCGTACGGCCTTAATGATCTTGTGCTGTGGCATGTGCTGGGCACGAATGCCCGCGGCGCGGCGGCGGCAAAACACCGGGCTTTGGTTTTGAATCTAGCCACAGCTTTCGCGGTCTATGAAGCTGTTGAACAGGGGAAGCCTTTGATCGAACGTGCGGTCACGATTGGCGGCGAATGCGTGGTGGAGGCCAAAAATGTGTGCGTGCCGCTCGGCACCCGGCTTGAGGAAGCTTTTCGCTTTTGCGGCGGATTGCTGCGCGATCCGGGCCGTGTTCTGATCAACGGGCCCATGGCCGGACAGGCGCAGACGTCGCTCGAGGTTCCGGTTTTGCCCGGTACGGCAGCCTTACTGGCGCTGGCCAAAGAAATCACCGTGATACGCGAGACCCTGCCTTGCGACCGCTGCGGCCTGTGTGTCGAAATCTGCCCCTCAGATTTGGCGCCGGCCGGCCTTGTGCTGGCGGCGGAGCGCGGCGAGTGGCAAGATGCTCGCGCGGCGGGCATTGAGCATTGTATCGAATGCGGCGGCTGTGCTTTTATCTGCCCTTCCCGGCTGCCCATGGCCCATTTTATTCACCAGGCCAAAGCTGCCTTGGGGCCTGTTATCCGCAGCCCTCGATCCGGGGGATCCGGGGTCAGGCCCCTGCTGGCCCCTGGTGTTGGGGCCTGACCCCCGCTTTTCCGGCTTGACCGCCGGCCGCTTTCTGCGGGTAAAGAATAATTCTACCTGTCCGATAATTTTAAAAGTCCGATTTTAGGGGCATTTTTTAAAACTTCCTATCGAACCATAAAGGGTTTCCCCATGAAGACAACGCTTTCAGGTTTTATCGCAGGAATTCTTCTCACTTTGATTGTCTGGGGTTTTTTGAAAGAAGAAAAAGCCGCCACGCAGCCGGCGGTGGTTGTCAGCCTTAAGGGCGCACAGCTTTCTTATTCCGACCTGCGCAAACTTTCTTCGGCCGATCTGGTGCCCGTTGAAAATGATGAATATGAGATTCTGCGCACGGTGACAGACAATTGGGTTCAGGAAACGATGATCAAGAAGGAGATGCAGGCAGCGCATCTCGGGCAGGAAGCGCTGTTCAAGGAAAAGATTTGGAGCCGCGTGCATGTTTCGTATGAAGACTTGCGCGCTTATTACGATCAAAACCGCGAACTTTTTCCTCAGCCGTTTGAGCAAGCCAGTGCCGCCATTTCGCAGGAACTTCGCCGCCAGGCTTATGTGACGGCCAAGAAAGAATATCTGGATGAGTTGCGCAAAAAATACGATGTTAAAATGGCTTTGCGCCAGCCCGGTTCGTTTGTAGAAGGGCTTGCCGTCCTGCGCGACAAGCGCGTGCCTCAAGCCGCTGTCATCGGTGAACCCGCATTAAAAATGGCCCCAGCGGCCGCTGCGGTTCCGCCCGCGCCGGCAGTCCCTATACCGTCAGCCGTACCGGCGCCTTCAGCGATGCCGGCCCCTGCGGCGGGCGGCGTTGTTTTTAATAATTTAGCAGGCCGGCCTTCGTTAGGGCCTGACAATGCCAAGGTGACGCTGGTCGAGTTCAGCGATTTTCACTGCCCTTTTTGCGGCCGGCATGCGCCGACTCTAGAAAAACTAGTCAAAGATTTTCCCAATCAGGTCCGTTTGGTCTGGGGCCATTATCCGCTGGCCATGCACCAGGGCTCTGAGCGGACCCATCAGGCGTCAGAATGCGCCCACGAACAGGGCAAGTTCTGGCAGTTTCATGATGCGGCTTTTGCAGAGGTGGGCGGCGACAAAAGCGATGCGGGTTTAAAAGCGTTAGCTGCCAAAGCCGGTCTGGACATTCCTAAATTTGAAGAGTGTCTGGCGAGCGGGCGTACGGCGGACATTGTGCGGCGCGATCTTACAGAGGGCACGCGTGTGGGCGTGAACGGAACGCCGGCTACTTTTGTCAACGGCCGTTTGATCTCAGGCGCGCAGCCGTATGAAAAATTTGCAGGGATCGTGGAAAGCTTAATCAAGACCGGACAATTTCCGCCTGAAGCGGCTCCGGCACCTGCCGCTGCGCCCGCAGCAGCAGGCCCCGTAAACATTGATGATAATGCCGGCCGTCCGTTCAAGGGCCCTGCGGATGCGCCCGTAACCTTGGTTCAATTCAGCGACTACCACTGTCCGTTCTGCCAGCGCGTTGAGCCCACGATCAAACAAATCATGGATGCCAATCCCGGCAAAGTGAAAGTGGTCTGGCGGCATAATCCGCTGCCGTTTCATACGGGCGCGGACAAAACCCATACTGCGGCGGAGTGCGCGTTTCAACAGGGCAAATTTTGGGAATACCACGATGATCTTTTCAGCGATATGAAGGCTGACCGCAGTGAACTGGCGCTGATTGCTCGCGCTGAAAAACTGGGGCTTGATAAAGCCCAATTTCAATCCTGTTTGAGCGCCGGTCAGGCCAAGGCCATGGTGGATAAAGATCTTGCCGCGGGCCGTAAATACGGTGTCTCCGGCACGCCGGCGACGTTCGTGAACGGTGCCCTTGTGAGCGGGGCTCAGCCCTATGACAGCTTCGCGCGCTTAGTGGACAGCGTCATCAAAACCGGAAAACTACCGGCGGATGCGGTCAAACCGCCGGCTCCGGCCGTTCCCGCGGGGCCCGTCCAGTTTGATGATTTGGCCGGACGTCCGTTCAAAGGGCCTGCGGATGCGCCGATCACCCTCGTGCAGTTCAGCGACTACCACTGCCCGTTTTGTCAGCGCGTTGAGCCTACGATCAAGCAAATTATGGACACGAACCCCGGCAAAGTGAAAGTGATTTGGCGGCACAATCCGCTGCCATTTCATACGGGCGCGGACAAAACGCACACGGCTGCCGAATGTGCGTTTCAACAAGGTAAGTTCTGGGAATACCACGATGATCTGTTCAGCAACATGCAAGATCGCGGTGAGCCGGGGCTGATCGCGCGCGCTGAAAAACTGGGGCTTGATAAAGCCAAATTTCAAACCTGTCTGAGCGCCGGTCAGGCCAAAGCCATGGTCGACAAAGACCTTGCGGCCGGCGCGAAAGCCGGTGTTCGGGGCACGCCTGCGACTTTTGTCAACGGCACGCTGGTTTCCGGCGCCCAGCCCATCGAGTCTTTCAATACCATCATTCAGACGGAACTTGCCAAGAAACGCTGAGCGCTGTCATTGCCGCGGGGAGTGGTGCTTCCTGCCGCCGAAGCGCCGGCGGACAAGCATGCCTTGCCGCTAAAAATCGTGAAAGGCTTGCCCGCGTGAGCACACCTTTCTTTGGCCGAACTTCAGTCCATTTGGACCGCACGGGCTTCAAACCGCCGCATCTTTTTTCAAAAACCCATGCGCGCGGACGCGTCTGGCTGAAAACCGCCGCGCTTTTGCCGCTCATTTTTGTTTCAGCCGCAGCGCAGGGATGGCCGGCCTGCCAGGCCATAAGTGCCGCGGTTTGCGGCGCGCTGCTCGCTGAGGCTTTTTGCGGCCTGCTTTTCCATAAAATTCCCGCATACCATGACGGCGAGACCATTTTTTACGGCCTTTTCTGCAGCCTTATCTTGCCATTGACGCTGCCGCTTTGGGTTTTTTTTGCAGCCTCTTTTATTTCCGCGGCCTGGGGCCGCGAACTCTTCGGCGGATTTGGACAAGCGCTGTTTTTCCCGCCTTCCGCAGGGCTGCTGGTTTTATTTTTAGGCCTGCCGTCCTTAGTGCAGGCGTTTGATTTTAAGCAAGCCCGGGCGCTCGCCGCCGTTTTGTCCATGGAAGAAAACCCGCTGCTTTTGGCCTTTTATCCGGCAAGTCCTGCGCTTGAAGATGTCAGCCTTGCGGCCATCGCTTTAGGGGTCCTGATTTTGCTGGGCAGCGCGCTGGTGCGATGGGAGTGGCCCATCATTTTTATTGCTCTTTATGCGGGGATGCGGCTTTGGCTGGCCCAAGAAAGCGCCTTGTTTCTGCTTTCCGGCGGGTTATGGCTGGCGCTTTTTTGGGGGTTTTCACAGACCTCTGCCCTGCCTTTAACACCGGCCGGCCGGCGCGCTTATGCGGTGCTGGCCGCGCTGCTTGCGGGACTTTGTCCGCTGCGGGATGAGGCCCTGCGTGTTTTAGCGGGCCAAGCCTGCGCCAGTTTTTTGGCGCCCTGGCTTGAAGCCCTGCTAGGTCCCCGGCCGTCCTCCCAACAGGAAAACTCATGATGACGCCCGCTGCGTGGATAGCTGTTCTGGCCCTGGCTCTTTACGGCCGCGCAGGTTTCGAAGCTTTCTGGGCTCTGGGACTCGCCGGTTTGTTGTGGATCGTCCTGAGCCTGCTTGTTTTTTTTCTGCGGCTCTGGCTTTCGGCCGCCTGGACGCGGAACTGTTTGGTGGTTCTGGCCGCGGTCGCTGCGCAAGTGGTCTGGATAAAATTAATGCTGGCCCCAGGGTGGGTTTTGGCCGTGCTGGGTCTTTTACTGCCCGCGGTTGAGGATTTGCGCAGCGCGAAACATTGGCAGGCGCTCGCGCTGCAGGCCGTTTTTGTCGGAAGCCTGAGCCTGGCTTTTTTGATGGCGCGCAGCGGTCTTGAAACAACCGGCAGTGTTTTTTTCTGGGAACATCCTGCCGGGCTTTTTGGCTTGGCCGGACTTTTGGCTTTAGCCGCAGCTCTTTGTGAAACGCGGGAAAAAAAGGCCGTATGATTTCTTTAGGCCTCACTATTCTTATGACGGGGTTTTGGCTGAGCGAAAGCCGGCCGCGTACCGAAACAGCCTGGACGAGCCGCGAAACCCTGGCCAGCCTTTTGCAGGAGACGCTGGATTTGGCCTGGCAAACGGCCGTACTGACCGGCTCAAGCTGGGCCATGCAAGCGGCGGCCCTGCACCTGCCGCAGGCAGAGAGCCTCCGTCTGGCGCTTGTTCTGGTTTTGGCTTATGCATTGAGTTTTCTGCGGCCGCGGCCAGAGAGTTCGCGCACGCTTTACTTTTTGGCCCTGACTTTAATGACCTGGAGCCTGCAAGCGTCCGCGTGGACGGCCTGGCCGCAAGCCGTGCAGACCCTGGGGACCGTGGTTGGCGGGAGCGCCGCCTGCCGGCTTTTACTGCTGGGTCTGCAAGAAAGACTGCGTTGGGCCCGCATCCCCGAACGCGTTCAAGGAATACCACTTGCTCTCTTCTGCGCAGCCTTGCTCGCTTTAATTCTATGGAGTATGGGCTTTTGACTTTTATCCCGGTACCTAAGCTGCCGGGATAAAAACTATACAGGATGTAGGGCCCGGCCCCCTACAGCGGAAACTCGAACCGGATGCCGACAACTAATCCTTGACGGATTTGGGGTAATTCTTTATGCTAACGCCCGTTTGAGCATCATCTGACCGGCCTATCTGCACATCGTGATCATCCCATTATAAAAATCAAGGCCTCAGTAAGGGCAATTCATGAATTGCCCCTACCAAATAACGAACTCGCCGATTGCACCCAAATAAAATTGCTCCATGTCGAATGCTGGTAAGAAGTTATATTTAGTTGACGGTACGTCCTTCTGCTACCGTGCCTTTTATGCCATCCGGTCCTTGTCCAATTCCAAGGGCGAGCCGACCAATGCCATTTATGGCTTTATCACCATGCTGAGCAAGCTGTTTGCGGACGGCTGTCCGGACTATGCGGCCATTTGCTTTGACCGGCCGGAACCGACTTTTCGCCACAAAGATTTCGAGGCCTACAAGGCCCACCGTAAGCCGACGCCTGACGATTTAATCTCCCAGCTGGAGCCGATCAAGGAGTTTTGCCGGGCGTTTAACTGGGCTGTTTTTGAGAAAGCGGGTTTTGAGGCCGATGACCTGCTGGGAACCTTGGCGCGCGAAGGTGCCGAAAAAGGCCTGCAGGTTTTTATTGTGACCTCCGATAAAGATTTTTTGCAGCTCGTGACCGATAAAGTCAAAGTGTTGAATCCCGGCAAAGAAATCATGATTTATGATACGGCCGGCGTAAAAAACCGTTTCGAAGGTTTAGGGCCCGAAAAAATTGTCGATGTGATGGCGATCATGGGCGACGCTTCCGACAATGTCCCCGGCGTTCCGGGTATCGGAGAAAAAGGGGCCGTGAAATTAATTCAGGAATTCGGCAGTCTCGAAAATTTATTGAAATATTCCTCGAAAGTAAAATCCAAAAGTCAGCAGGCGCTGCTCAAAGAGCACGGCGCCCAGGCCTTGTTATGTAAAAAACTTGTGCAAATTGATACCGACGTGCCGATGGAGAAGCTGGATTGGGAAGCCATGCGCCTGCGCCAGCCGGATGCCGGACGCCTGATGGACCTCTGCCGGCATTATGAATTCCGCGGCCTGTTGAAACAACACATGCCGGCCGGCGAGACCCAAAAAGACAGCAAGCGGGCCTATCAAACGATTGAAACTGAAAAAGACTTGGCGAAACTTGTTGAAACGTTGACCAAGGCCAAGGCGTTCAGCGTGGACACGGAAACCACTTCGAAAGACCCGATGCTCGCCGAACTGGTGGGCATGAGTTTTTCGTGGGATGCGCTGCAAGCGGCCTACGTGCCGGTGTCCTCCAAAAAACACGCCGGCCCAGGGCTGGCGCTCGCAGCGGTCTTAAAAAAAATTGCGCCGCTTTTGGAAAGTCCGAAGCATCCTAAGTACGGCCAGAACATAAAGTACGATTGGATTGTTTTTAAACGCCACGGCGTTGACGTGCAGGGGTTTGTGTTCGATACCATGATCGCCAGCTATTTGATTAACCCGATCAAGCTGAACCATAACCTGGATGATATTGCGCTCGAACATTTGTCCGTTAAAAAAATCACGACCGAGAGTCTCATTGGGAAAGGCAAGACCCAATGCACAATGGCGGAAGTCGCGCTTGAAAAAATCGCCGAGTACGCGGCCGAAGACGCGGATTGCGTGTTCCGGCTCGTGCCGTTCTTTAAGCCCAAGCTCGAAGAGCAGGGGCTGATGGAGCTCTTTGAAAAAGTAGAAATACCGCTGGCCTTGTGTCTGGGGCAGATGGAAATGAACGGCGTGGCGCTCGACCTCGAAACGCTGAAAACGCTTTCGGATGAGACCGGCCGCCAGCTTGAGAAATTGACAGCTGCGATCTACAAAGACGCAGGCGGTGAATTCAACATCAATTCGACCAAACAGCTGGCCGAAATTCTTTTCGTGCAGCTGAAGCTGCCGGCTGTCAAAAAGACCAAGACCGGTTACTCCACGGACGTCAGTGTGCTTGAAAAGCTGGCTGAAGATTACGATCTGCCGCGTAAACTGCTGGAATACCGCGAAAAATCCAAACTGAAATCGACTTATCTGGACGCGCTGCCGGAAATCGTCAATCCCACCACCCATTGCGTGCATACGTCGTATCATCAGACCACGACCGCGACCGGGCGGCTTTCGAGTTCTGACCCGAATCTGCAGAACATTCCCATCAAAACTGCCGAAGGACGGCAGGTTAGGCGCGCGTTTGTGTCGCGTTACGGTAAAAAGGGCAGTGCAAGACAGTCTCTGCCATCCGGCGGAGGGAAAATACTTTCCGCTGACTATTCTCAGATCGAACTGCGGCTTTTGGCGCATCTCTCGGACGATCAGAGTCTGATCCGGGCGTTTGCCGAAGACCGGGATATTCACCGCTACACGGCCACGCTGCTTTACAATGTGGCCGAAAAAGATGTGACGCGCGAAATGCGTGATTTGGCTAAGACCATTAATTTCAGCATTATTTACGGCAAGACGGCGTACGGTTTATCGCAGGATCTGGGCATTCCGGTGCAGGAAGCCGATCAATTTATCCGGGAGTATTTCAACCGCTACGAAGGCATTAAAACTTACTTGGACGGACAGAAAGAAAAGGCCCGGCGCGAAGGTTTTCTGACCACGCTTTTGGGACGGCGGTCTTATTTTCCCGATCTGAACTCGTCCAACGGCCAACTGCGCCAGTTTGCAGAGCGCGCGGCCATCAATGCGCCGATTCAGGGATCGGCGGCCGACTTGATTAAACTGGCCATGCTGAATATCCAAAAACGGCTTGAGCGGGAAGAGCCGCGCAGTTTGATGATCATGCAAGTCCATGATGAACTTGTGTTTGATGTTCCCGCCGAAAGCGTCGATTCAGTCACGGAGCTTGTGCGTCAGGGGATGGAATCGGCTTATACGTTAAAAGTCCCGCTGAAGGTGGATGTGACGGCCGGCGACTCTTGGTACAAAGGCTGAGGGCATGAAACCATCCGGGCCGCTGATCGTCGGGCTTACGGGAAGTTTTGGCTCCGGCAAGTCAACGGTGGCGGGTCTATTCCGCGAATGTGGAGCGGCCGTGGTGGATGCCGACAAATTGGCGCATGAAGCGCTGGAGCCCGCAAGTTCGCTTTTCGGCGCTTTGAAAAATGAATTTCCGGACGCGCTCACGCCGGATGAAATGGCTTTGAGCCGGCCCAAATTGGCCGCGCTTGTTTTTAATGAGGCGGCGCGCCGCCTGCGGCTGGAAGCATTGGTCCATCCGTATGTGTTCGAGCGCATGACCCAGGAAACCGCGCGGGCCCAGGCGCCCCTAGTGGTGCTGGAAGTGCCGCTTTTGTTCGAGACGGGTTACGACGTCCAGTGCAGCAAAACTATTTTTGTGGAAGCGGCGGCAGGCACGATTGCTCACCGGCTTGCGGCCAAAGGTTTTTCGCCGCTCGAGATCGGACAACGCAATGCCGCGCAAATGCCGTTTGAGGAAAAAAAGAAAAAAGCAGATTTTGTGATTTCAAACAATGAAACGATTGACCAAACAAGGGCAGAAGTCCGGCGCATTTATGACGCCCTTCTGTCCGATAGAAAAGGAGCTTAGCACCTAACATGCCCAAAGAAAGAACCAGCAGTTCATCTCCACGCAACCCGCGAACTCAGCCCCATTATGCAAAGCCGGCCGCGCCGGAATCCGCGCAAGATCAGGACCCTGTGACCGCCTTGACGGGTTCGGACAAGACTTTTGACGCGGTCGCGCTCAAAAAAATGAAAGTGACCGAACTCTACGCTGTGGCCCAGAGTCTCAACGTTGAATCGGTGACGGGCATGAAAAAGCAGGACCTGATCTTCAAGATCCTCGAAGGCCAGGCCAAGCGCTCGGGCGCCATGTTCGGCGAAGGCGTGCTGGAAATTCTAGAAGACGGTTTCGGATTTTTGCGCTCGCCCAATTACAACTACCTGCCCTCGCCCGACGACATTTATGTGTCGCCGAGCCAGATCCGGCGCTTTGGCCTGCGCACCGGCGACATTGTCAGCGGCCAAATCCGCCCGCCTAAAGAAGGCGAGCGCTATTTTGCCCTGCTCAAAGTCGAACTGGTCAATTTCGAAGATCCGGAAGCGGTAAAACAGAAGATTTCGTTCGACAATCTGACGCCGCTTTATCCCGAGCGCCGTATCATTCTCGAGGCGGACCCGGCCGAAGCCTCCATGCGCGTCATGGATCTTCTGACGCCCATCGGCTGCGGCCAGCGCGGTTTGATCGTGGCGCCGCCTTACAGCGGTAAAACGATCTTGCTGCAGAAATTGGCCAACAGCATCGCAAAAAATCTGCCGGATGTTTATCTCATCATCCTGCTGATCGACGAACGCCCGGAAGAAGTCACCGACATGCAGCGCTCGGTTAAAGGAGAAGTGATTTCTTCCACCTTTGACGAGCCGGCCGAACGCCATGTGCAGGTTGCTGAAATCGTGCTCGAAAAAGCCAAACGCTTAGTCGAGCACAAACGCGACGTGGTGATCTTGCTCGACAGCATTACGCGCCTGGCGCGCGCTTACAACACCGTGGTGCCGCACTCCGGTAAGATTCTTTCCGGCGGCGTCGACTCCAACGCTCTGCATAAGCCCAAGCGGTTTTTTGGCGCTGCGCGCAACGTTGAAGAAGGCGGCAGCTTGACGATCATTGCCACGGCGCTGGTGGACACCGGTTCGCGCATGGATGAAGTGATTTTTGAAGAATTCAAAGGCACGGGGAACATGGAGCTGCAGCTGGACCGCGCGCTGTTCCAGAAACGTATTTACCCGGCCATTGATGTGAAAAAATCCAATACCCGCAAGGAAGATCTGCTCATGGTGCCTGAAGAATTGAGCCGGGTCTGGATTTTGCGTAAGGTCTTGAATGAACTCAATCCGGCCGAAGCTATGGAACTGTTGGTGGACCGGTTGAAAAAGACCAAGAGCAATGCCGAGTTCCTCATGAGCATGAATAAAGGGGATAAGTAAATGAGTGCGAGACTTACGGCGTAATCGCCGTCAAGTCTCCCGCACGAATTTATCCCGAGGACATGCGGCCTAGCGTGGCCGAGGGATCTAGCGAGTTTAGGTAAGGGTTTTGAGATTGCTTCGTCGTCCGCTAAAAGCAGCGGACTTCTCGCAATGACAAAGTTGCAAGTTAGTTAAAATTTAAATCGAAAGTCAAATCAAGGAGTTGTACCATGAAAAAAGACATTCACCCCAAATATGAGGTCACAACCTTTGCCTGTGCCTGCGGCAGCGTGCTTGAAACGCGCTCAGCCCGCGGCGGCCGCGTGCAAGTGGACCTTTGTTCCAGCTGCCACCCGTTTTTTACCGGCAAGCAGAAGTTCGTCGACGTGGCCGGCCGCATCGACCGGTTCAAGAAAAAGTACGGTGAGACCGTGAACACCGGTAAAAAGGCCGCAAAATAAGTGCTGATTCTCGAACGCCTGCAAAAAATCACGGAACGCGTCAAGGTCCTTGAACAGGACTTGGGCGACCCGGCTATTATTAAGGACCAGCAGAAGTTCCAGAAACTTTCCCGGGAACTGTCGCAGCTGCGTCCTATTGTGGCGGCGTTTGAAAATTATCAAAAAATTGACCAGGAGTTTCAGGAAGTCACGCGCGGCCTGCAGGACAAGGCGCTCGATGCCGACATGCAGGCGCTCTACCGCGATGAGTCCAGCCGGCTTGAGAGACGCCGGCAGGAGCTTCAGACAGAGATGGAAGATTTGCTTCTGCGCGGCTCCGACCCCGACAGCGGCCGCGACGTTCTGCTTGAAATCCGCGCGGGGACAGGCGGGGAAGAGGCGGCCCTTTTTGGGGCGGACCTTTTCCGCATGTATTCCCGGTATGCCGCCGAACATGGCCTGCGCGTAGAAGTGATGGAAGACAGCCCGACCGGCAAAGGCGGTTTTAAAGAATTGATCGTCAGCGTGAGCGGCCGCGACACGTATTCGCTGTTCAAATACGAAAGCGGCATTCACCGCGTACAGCGCGTGCCTGAAACAGAAGCCAACGGCCGCGTGCATACGTCGGCCGTTACGGTCGCCGTGCTGGTCGAAGCCGAAGAAGAAGAAATCGATATTAATCCGGCGGATTTGCGCATTGACGTCTACCGGGCCTCCGGGGCCGGCGGCCAGCACGTCAATAAAACCGAGTCCGCGGTACGGATTACGCACATGCCGACCGGTTTTGTCGTAAGCTGTCAAGATGAGCGCTCCCAGCACAAGAACAAAGCCAAGGCCATGCGCGTCCTGCGCGCCCGGATCTTTGAAATGAAACGGCTGCAGGAACATCAGGCCCAGGCCAGTATCCGTAAAACACAGGTGGGCAGCGGGGACCGTTCGGGCAAAATCAGGACCTATAACTTCAGCGATAACCGCGTGACCGACCATCGAATCGGTTTGACTTTGCATAGTCTGGATGATATTTTAAACGGCCATTTGGACCCCCTAGTTCAGGCGCTCCATCAGCATGAGCGGACCCAAAAGCTCCTCCAGCATGACGCGGCCTGATATGATTCCACAGAATCAAACAACAACACTTCCATGGGACTCATGGACAGGTCTTCTTTTGTGGGGACAAGAGGAGCTGGCGGCTTTAGGGCCCCGTGAGTCCCAAACCAATGCCGAGTATTTACTCGAAGAAGCGTCCGGACAAAAACGCTGGCAGCTTGCGCTTAGGCCTGAAGAACGGCCCCGCGCGGCGCTGGTGGAAACGTACCGGCGCTGGATCGCAAACCGGCGCGAACGCATTCCGTCGGCCTATGTCACGGGCAAAGCATTTTTCCGGGACGAATGTTTAGAAGTCGGTCCGGCTTGCCTCGTGCCGCGGCCTGAGACCGAACTTCTGGTGGAAGCCGTGATCCGGCAAGCCGGTTTTGCGCAGGACGCGGAATTTTCATTTTTGGATTTAGGCACGGGCTCCGGCGCTGTCGCAATTTCCCTTTTGCGGCATTTTAAAAAGGCCCGCGCGGTCATGGCGGATGTTTCATCCGATGCGCTGGCCGTGGCCGGGCGCAATGCGGAACGTTACGCGCTGACCGGCCGGGTTGAATTACGGCTTTCCGATTTTTTTGAAGCCTTTCGCGGGCCGGTGCGGCCGCAGTGGTCTTTGATGGTTTCGAATCCGCCGTATTTGGCGCAAAGCGATTGGGATCAAGTGGAGCCCGAACTTTTATACGAACCGCGCCAGGCTTTAGACGGCGGACTGGACGGATTGAGTGCCTATCGCCAGATAGCCGGCGAGGCGGCTAATTTTTTGCATCCGGGCGGCGGGCTTTTTTTTGAAGTGGGCCAGGGACAGGCTCCGGCCGTTCAAACGCTGCTGGGAGAAAATGGTTTCAAGAACATTTGTATTTTGAAAGACTGGTCCGGCATTGACCGGATCGTTTCTTCTACGCGGTGTCTTTAACAGCACCGCTTCGAAGGAATTTTCTACTTCGCAGTGTCTTTAAACAGCACCGCTTCGAAGGAATTTTTACATGGATAAGATCGTTGTGCGGGGCGGAAAACGTTTGAACGGGGAAGTCACCCTGTCAGGTTCCAAGAATTCTGCTTTGCCGATTATGGCGGCAGCGCTGCTGTCGGATGAAACGTCCGTCATTCACGATGTTCCGAACTTGCGCGACATCCAGACCATGATCAAACTGATGCGGTCGCTGGGCGCAAAGGTTTCGTATGACGATACGACGCTGACGATCAGGCCCGGCAAGACGCTCAATCCCAAAGCACCCTACAAACTGGTCAGCACGATGCGCGCGTCGGTTTGTGTTTTGGGGCCGCTGCTTGCGCGGACCGGTTATGCCGAAGTTTCGATGCCCGGCGGATGCGTCATTGGTTCGCGTCCGATCGATTTGCATTTGAAAGGGTTCGAAGCGCTCGGAGCGCAGATTAAAATCGAACATGGCTATGTCAAAGCGCGCGCGCTGAAGCATTTAGCAGGCAATGAAATTTATCTCGGCGGCTCATTCGGCTCGTCCGTGCTGGCCACCGGCAACGTCATGATGGCGGCGACGCTGGCGCGCGGCAAAACGATCATTGAAAGCGCCGCTTGCGAGCCTGAAGTCGTCGATCTGGCGCATTTTCTGAGGAAAATGGGCGCGCAGATCAGCGGGGAAGGTTCGCCGCGCATTGAAATCGAAGGCGTTAAAAAATTGCATGGCGCGCAGTACACCGTGATCAGCGACCGCATCGAATGCGGCACGTACATGTTTGCAGCGGCTATGACGGGCGGCAATGTATTGATTCGCAAAGCCGTGCCATCGCATCAAAATGCCGTGATCGATAAATTATTGCAAAGCGGCGTGAGCATTACGAAGGGCAAAAATGTGCTGCGCATTAAAGGCCGTGCGCGGCTTAAGCCGACGGATGTGACGACGCTGGCTTACCCGGGTTTTCCAACGGACATGCAGGCGCAGATGATGGCCTTGATGGCGGTTACACCGGGCATTAGCGTGATCACGGAAAAGATTTATCCGGACCGTTTTATGCACGTCAGCGAACTCAACCGCATGGGCGCTAAAATTTATTCCGAAAGTGCCCGCGCCATTATTCATGGTGTCAAACGTTTGAGCGGCGCGCCGGTCATGGCTTCCGACCTGCGGGCCAGCGCGGCGCTGATTTTGGCCGGGCTTGTGGCCGAAGGGGATACGGAAGTCCACCGCGTGTATCATTTGGACCGCGGCTATGACAACATCGAAAAAAAATTGTCCGGCTTGGGCGCGGCTATTCGCCGTGAAAAAGAATAAAAAGTTATCATTCCCGCTTCTGTTGGCGGCGTGTCATTCCCGCAGGTTTTAGGCGGGAATCCGACGGTTTTTGTCGCCCTCGAAAGCTTTAGTCGAGGGTCTATGAGATCCCGGATAAAAGCATTCGGGGATGACAGAAATATTTTTCAAAGAAAGGAGGAAAAACACTATGGTTAGAATCCGTTTAAAACGTTTTGGCTCTAAAAATGAACCGCACTGGCGTATCGTTGTTGCGGACATCATGTCGCCGCGTGACGGCCGTTTCATCGAAGAAATCGGCTATTACAAGGCGCTCGGCAAGAACGATGTGGTGGAAGTGAAAAAAGACCGCCTGGATTACTGGGTGAAAAACGGCGCGCAAATGACCGAGACCGTCAAAAGTCTGGTCAAGCGTTCGGAACGCAGAGCCCGGCAGGCGAAATAGCGAGCAATGAGCAATGAGTGATGAGTTCCGAGAAAAAACTTATCAACTTTGAGCCAAAGAGGAGTTAGGGTGCGTGATGAGTAGAGATCGATGCCTGGTTCACTCATACCTCATGGCTCATTACTCAAGACTGAATTAGTATGCGCATTGACATTGTGACGCTGTTTCCCGCGTTTTTCAGCGGGCCGCTGCAAGAGTCGCTCCTGAAGCGTGCGCAGCAGAAAGGCCTGCTCAAAATGCAGGTCCATAATCTGCGCGATTACACGCATGACCGCCATAAAACGGCCGATGACAAGCCGTTTGGCGGCGGCGCCGGCATGCTGATCAAACCGGAGCCGGTTTTTGAATGCGTCGAAGCCATCCGCCCCAAAGGCTGGGTGGTGCTGCTTGACCCGCGCGGCGAGCCTTTCAAACAGGCCGCGGCTGCACGGCTGGCGCGCAGAAAACACTTAATTTTGATCGCCGGACATTACGAGGGCGTGGACCACCGCGTGCGCGAGCATTTGGCGGACCAGGAAATTTCGCTTGGTGATTTTGTGACCATGGGCGGCGAGGCCCCAGCCCTGTGTGTGATCGAAGCGGTTGCGCGATTGGTTCCGGGCGTTCTCGGCAATGCCGACTCCGCCGCGGATGAAAGTTTTCAGTCGGGTAAGCTGGAATACCCGCAGTACACGCGGCCCCGGGTTTTCCGGAAATGGGCCGTGCCCGATATTTTGATGTCCGGAAATCATGAACAGGTCCGTAAGTGGCGCGAGGACGCGTCGCTTAGCCTGACGCGCGAACGCAGACCGGATCTGGTAAAAACTGTAAAGAAGAAATAGGCAGGTCAAAAAGGTTTCTTAAAATTTTTGTCATTCTGAAAAGCGCGAGCGGCGAAGAAACTCAGCTTCGAGATTCTTCGCTTCGCTCAGAATGACAAGGGATCAGCGCTATCTAACGGAGGAAATCAACATGGTCAAAGCCATCGAAGCAATGGATAAAGAAATCACCAAGAAAAAAATCGCCGTATTCCGCGTAGGCGATACACTGGAAGTGCACATTCGTGTGAAAGAAGGCGATAAAACCCGCGTTCAGACTTTCGAAGGGGTCTGCATCCGCCGCCGCGGCGGGGGTGCCGGTGCCAGTTTTACCGTGATTAAAGAATCGCATGGGGACGTTGTGGAAAAAATTTTTCCGTTGTATTCACCCAGCCTGGAAGACATTGTGGTCGTCAAAAAGGGCAAGGTTCGCCGCGCGAAACTCTATCACCTGCGGGCGAAATAAGGTATAAGCATGCGCCGTCCGCTTTCCGGCGCGCTTTGGGCTTTTGACCGGACGCATCAAAATGCGCTGGATGAAGGCTGCCTGGCGGGGGTGGATGAAGCCGGAGTCGGGCCTTTGGCCGGTCCGGTCGTGGCCGCCGCCGTTATTTTTCGCGGCAGGGCTATCCGGGGGCTGAATGACTCTAAGCAATTGAAAGCTGAAATCCGCGAGAAACTTTTTTGGAACATCATACGCGGCGCTCTTGTGGGTATCGGCGTTGCCGCTGAGGATGAAATCGACCGCTTGAATATTTATCAGGCTTCCCGGTTAGCCATGCGCAAAGCCGTCCTGGCCCTGCCTCATACGCCGGCCCGGGTCCTTGTCGATGGGCGCATTAAAATCGATCTTCCCCTGGATCAGCGCGCCATTGTCAAGGGCGATACCAAATCCGCAAGCATTGCCGCCGCCTCGATTGTCGCCAAAGTTTACCGCGATGCCTGGATGCGCCACCTCGACCAACTCTACCCGCATTATTATTTTTATAAACACAAAGGGTATAGCACGGCGCTGCACCTGAAATCCCTGCGGCGTCTCGGCCCCTGCCCGGTCCACCGGCGCAGTTTTGCGCCCGTTGCCGCATTATGCGGGGCTGCCCGATGACCGCCGAAGTCTTTAGGCCCGCAGGGCCGTCCTTCAAATTGGCCCTGGGTGAGCGCGGCGAAATGCTGGCCTGGGGTTATCTGGTCCGCGCTGGTTTTAAAATTCTGGAAAAAAATTTCCGTACGCGGCTTGGTGAAATCGACGTGATTGCCGAGAAAAACAAAAAAATTTATTTTATTGAGGTCAAGACGCGTTCAGACGCGGACAAAGGCCTGCCCCAAGAATCTGTGACGGCCGCCAAGCAGCGCCGCATCGCGCATCTGGCCGCCCAATACCTTCAAAAGAAAAAACAGCAGGACCGCTCTGCCGCTTTTGGCGTTGTGTCCATTTTGTGGCAGCCGCCAGCAGCCCCGGAGATCCGCTGGATTGAAAATGCCTTCATGCTGGAAGACGGTTTTTTCGCATGAAGATGTTTATCGATGTCCGTCCCGGCGAACGCCTAAAAACTTTTCTGATGGCCGGCTATTTTTTTCTGGTCATTGCCCTCGTTTATATTTTGAAACCCGTTCGCACCGCCCTTTTTCTGGATGATCTAGGCGCCGCCAATCTGCGGTTTGTCTACATGGGGGAAGGACTTTTTTTGATCGGCGTTGTCTGGACTTATGTCCAGCTGGCCCAGCGCATGTCCAAACGGCTGCTGCATTCGGGCTTGATGCTTTTTTTCGTGGCTTGTCTGGCTGGGTTCCGGCTGCTTTTTACAATGCAGGTGCCGCTGCTTTCAGCGCTGTTTTATATCTGGGTCTCTGGTTTTTCGATTACCATGACGACTCAGTTTTGGATTCTGGCCAACGATCTTTACCGCCACGACGAGGCCAAACGGCTTTTTGGATTAATGATCAGCACCGGCAGCCTTGGCGGCATTGCCGGCGGCATACTGGCCGGACAAGCGGGCCATTGGTATAAGACCGAAGACTTGCTTTGGGTTGCCGCAGGAACGCTTATTTTGTGCGTCCTCCTGATTCAGCGGCTATGGCGCGAAATTCCGTCCGAACATCACGCGGCCGAGGTTGATGTGCCGGGGCCGGAGACTTTTGCGAATAGCAAAATTGTACTCAAGGCGCACTATTTGATTTTGCTCACAGCGCTGATTCTCATGGCCAAAATCGGAGCTACGGTCGTGGACAATCAATTCAGCCAAGCCGTGGAAATCTTTGTGCAGGGCAAAGAAGCGCGCACCGCTTTCTTCGGGAATTTTTCAGCCTTGCTGAATGGACTTTCCTTCAGCATGCAGTTCCTGGTCACAGGATTGGCGCTGCGCTTTTTAGGAGCAGGCCGCTCGCTGGCCGTTCTGCCCAGCGGCCTTTGTCTCTTTGCGGGCCTGAGTCTCTTTAGCCCCTCCCTGACGAGTTCGATGATTCTCAAGCTTTTCGACGGCAGTGTGAATTATTCCATCCAGCAAGCGGCCAAGGAAATGTTGTATCTTCCGCTTTCAAGCGCTCTGCGCCACCGCATTAAGCCGGTGACGGACATGCTGGGTTTTCGTGCGGCCAAAAGCCTGGCCGGCCTTTATATTTTTGCCGCGACCACAGTTTTTCATATTCCCTCTACACGGCTCGAAGTCCTGGTATGGATGATTGCGCCGGTTTGGTTTTGGATTGTTTGGCAGCTGCAAAAAGGATATAAGCATCATCTGCATCTGAACTTGACCGCAAAGCGGAATGCCTAAGCGCGATCACGGCAAAGATTCGCTTGTCCAAACTTCCTAAAATAGGTATTATTCATTCCGAACGGGGCCTTTAAAGAAAACGGCTTCCAAGACCGATAATCCATCCATTGTATCTCTTTAACCGGCCATGAAAATACGGCGGACCCGATTGCATAAAGTGAGATTTTTTATGGGCTTGGCCCGTTTAAGCGTGCTGCTTGCCATTGTGGTATTGGCCGCGGCCCCGGATACTTTTGCCCGGGAACTGAGTTATGATCGCTATGCCCCCGCTTACCAAAAACCGCTTGCCGCGCCTTCAACCTCGCGTGAAATTGCAGTCAATCTGCTGACCTATCCGCTTGAGCCCGTGCGGGCACTGACCAGCGAGACCCTTTTAAGCATTGAAAAATATCATCTGGATGACAAGGTGACATGGGCGTATGACACCCTGAAAAACCACGGTTTAACGCCGCATGCGGGTTTTCTTTCCTGGGATCGCCGGCGTTTTGGCGCAGACGTTGATTTTGTCAAACTGGCCAGCCTGAAGTCCCAATTTCCGGATGTGACGGTGCAGGGCACGATTAACTATGCCCACGACTATTATTTTAAAGTCGGTTCGCAGATCGGGTTGGAACGCATTGGCGACACGGGTTTTTATGCGAAGGCGGATTTTCAGTATATGGACTTTCCGCGTCAGCATTTTTACGGCATCGGCCCGAACACCAGTGCCGGCGACGGCGGCGTGTACGGTTATGAAGAAACTTCCATTGGACCTGTCTTTGGTCATCAATGGGGTGATGACTTAAGCCTCGATTTTCGTTCTCTTTACCGCAATATTAACATTGGGGAAGGCCATGAAGCCGGGCGTCTGCAAGCCCGCGACCTGGTCAATCCGGCCCAGCTTTCGGGCGGTTTCGGAGACAAGCTGCTGACGAATGAAGTCGGTCTGACGTATGATACGCGTAATCATAAAGGCAACTCCGACCGCGGCGGCCTGCGCAGTTTGACGTTCAGTTACAACGAAGGCTTGAATGATTCCACGGCCCGTTACTTAAAATATCAAGCGGAAGTTAGTCAATATTTCCGGTTATGGTCCGACCGGCGCGTCCTGGCCATGCGTTTTTATGGCGAGCACAACAGTGAGCTTGGTAACGGCGACGTGCCTTTTCACCAGCTGGCCAAACTCGGCGGCTATGGCCGCGAAAACTCTTTTAGCCAGACCTTGCGCGGCTACGATGGGAACCGGTTTTTCGATGCCTCGGCCGCGCTTTTCAATATCGAATACCGCTACAACATCTGGCATTACCGCGAGTTTAAACTGGATACTGTCGCATTTTGGGACCAGGGCCAAACTTTTCCGCAGCTTGGTGAATTTAAATTCGACAACTTTCGTTATTCTCTGGGCGGCGGCTTCCGCGTTTCGGTTGCCGAATTGACCGTCCTGACGTTGGAAGCCGCCCGCTCGGGCGAAGGAACCAATTTTTATGTACGCACCGAAACACCTTTTTAACCGCTGCCGCGGTTTGCTGGCCTTTGCTTTTCTTTGCGGGCTTGTTCTGTCTCCGGTTGTTCAAGCACAAGAGGCGGAATTCAGCAAGCAGGAAGCCGGCCTTTACAGCGATGTCTTCAATGACAACATTTACTATGAATTCACCGACTACCTAAATTTTGCCAATCTCTACCGCAAGATAACCCATAAAAAAACGCATGCGGCCAATGTTAATCTCTACGACGAAGTGCCGGATTCCACGTTTTATACCAATCGCCATGCGCGCAAACGCCTGAGCGCAGACGAGTTGAGCCGCGGCGCTTTGACGGGCAGCGGTCCGGACTTAAGCGCCCCGTTGACCGTAATCAGCGGCAAATCCGAAGGCTTGCACCCCGGTTTTTTTGTACGCGACAGCCGCGGCGATGTCTACCTCTTCAAGTTTGATCCGCCGGACAACCTTGAACTGACGACCAGCGCCGAAGTCATTGTCAGCCGGATTTATCACGCCTTAGGCTACAATGTTTCACAATCGACCATCGCCTTGGTCGATCCGTCTCAGTTTAAACCCGCGCCGGATGCGACTTTTTACGACCACCGTGGTTTTAAGAGCCCGCTGAAGCAGGAAGATTTGGATGAATTGCTGCTTTTTATTCCCTACACGGAAGACGGCAAACTGCGCGCGAGCGCCATCAAGTTTGTCGAGGGGGATATCAAAGGCCCGTTTAGTTTTCGGGGGCGCCGGCACAATGATCCGGATGACCTCGTGCCGCATGAAAACCGCCGCGAAATCCGGGCCCTGCGCGTTTTTTCCTCGTGGGTCAATAATTACGATGTGCGCCGCAGCAATACTCTGCAGGCTCTAGTCGCAGAAAACGGAAACCCGCATCTTAAAAATTACATCATTGATTACAATGCGTCATTAGGCGCAGGCACACACGAAGCCAAACCGCCCATGTTTACCTATGAACATATGCTGGATTACGGCGAAGCGGCCAAGGCTTATTTTTCCGCCGGCTTTTGGGAGAAACCCTGGCAGAAAAAATGGCGTGAAGCGGGTGAGAAAACCGGCTCGCCGGCTGTGGGCTATTTTGACAACCGCACTTTTGATCCGGGCAAATACAAAGTCCAGCTTCCCGCCCGTGCTTTTAAAAGCCTGACCCATGCCGATGCTTTCTGGGCCGCCAAAATCATCATGACCTTTAGCGACGAAGACATCCGGACCCTGGTCAAGACCGGTCAATACACGAGCAAGGACGACGAAGCGGAAATCGCGCGTGTTTTGATCGAACGGCGCGACCTGATTGGCCGTTATTGGTTTGCGAAAGCCAATCCGCTTGATGAATTTGATCTCTCCGGCGGGAAACTTATTTTTACGGACTTGGCCGTACAGTATGCTTTTGAAAAAGCCGGAAACTCAGTCTATCAAGCCGAGGTGCTCGGCGCTTCCGGCAAAAAAAACTCTTGGATAACTTCCGTGGAGAGCGCTGAAACAGCGATCGCCATCGACCCTTCCTGGTTCAGCGCGAATGAGACCGTGCAAATTGTTTTGCGTACGGCTCGAAAAGGTACCGCTAAAGTCAGCCCGGCAGTGACTGTGACTTTGAGCCGCGACAGCGTCCAGGATATCATTCACCAGGATTAACGGCTGCATTTCAGCCGGTTTTTCTCTCAGGCCCCTCTGCCCCATGTTGTCCGACGCCCATCTCGAGAAAATTTTCAACCAGGTTGAGCGTGATTATCCGCGAGAAAGCTGCGGCTTGATCGTCCGGTCAATCAGCAATCCGGAACAGTGCCGCGTGATTCCGGTGCGCAATGCTCAAAATGACCTGCACCGGCAATCGCCGGCTGAATATCCGCGCACGGCCAAGACGGCCTACTGGATGGATCCGCGGGCTTTGCTTGCAATCCATAAAGAATTGCGCCAGAACGGCGAAGAAATCGCGGTCATTTATCATTCGCATCCGGATGGAGAAGCCTCTTTTTCGCAAGAAGACAACCGTCTGGCTCTTGCTGAAAACGGCGAACCGGTTTATGCTGAGGCCGCTTATTTGGTGATTTCGGTGATCGCCGGCCGGGCTGCGGGCTGGAAACTATTCCGCTGGAACGCTCACGAACGGGAGTTTAGGGCATGAAAAGAAATTTTATTGAACGTTTAAAGTGTCTCGACTGCCAGGGCCGCTCTTTCCGCCTCGACGCTCAGGTCGAAACCACCGAAGAAGTCCGCGAAGGCCAGGTGGTCTGCACGGCCTGCAATCGCAGCTACGGCATCCATTTCGGCGTCTTGAACATGCTGCCCGTCGAACTTCCCGAAGAAGTGGAGCATGAAAAAGAGCACGCCGAATCTTTCGATTACATCATCAATGAAAGCGGCGGCAAATGGTCGATTAACCGTGAGACTGCGGCCCAGCACCGCAATTTATTCTTGTCTCTGCCCAAAGGCGACGACAGCCACTACTTCAAGCCCGGCGGCAGCTTCGACAACCAGGCTGGCAATGCGGCCCGCTATTTCAAAACCCTTGATCTTTTGAATTTAAAAAACGGCGAGCGTGTGTTGGAAGTCGGCGCCAGTTTCGGCTGGAGCCCATGGCGTTTTGCCCAGCGCGGCTGCGACGTGACAGCGCTCGATGTGACCAATTACCTGGAAGTAGCGGACATTTACTTTGGCCAGGACGGGGCCTACTTCGAGCGCCTCATGGCTGACATGAGCACGCTGCCGTTTGCCGACAATAGCTATGATCTGATTTTTTCGCATTCCGTCATTCACCATTGCAAAGATCTGGCCAAATTATTTTCAGATTTTAAGCGCGTGCTGAAACCAGGCGGCCGTGTGGTGGCCCTGCACGAATGTTCGTTCGGTATTTTTGAAGACAAGGCCGGCGCCGCCCTGCAAGAAGCCATTGACGAAGGCTTCAATGAAAATGCCTACACGGTCCCGCAATGGACCGGAGGAGCGCGCAAGGCCGGCCTCAAAGTCAAAACGTACTATTTTTCCTTTATCGACGACTACGTCGACCGCAAACGCCAGCGTAAATCCAAAGTCACCTGGAAACTGCGCCTCGCCGAGTCCATCCAACGCAGGCCCTTGCTGCACAGCATCCTCAACGCCATCAGCATTCCCATCCGTATTCTTCTTAGACCTAAATCCTGGATGCTCATCGCCACGAAATAATTCAGTGCGATTTTCTCCTTCCCCCTTTGGAAGAGGGCTGCGGTGATCTCAGAGCATTACAGCAAACGCTTATCCGCAAGCTAGTCTTTGACGAGCAAGAGCCGGGATAAGCAAGGGCATTATGTTTTTTGAATCGGGAGAAGATTGACCTAACGATTACTTGTCCAACTCCTGGCTACCGGCTCTAATCTGGCCAGTTTTGTGATCATAACGGGCTAAACGTGATAATACCCCCATGAACTCCTTTAAAGCAGATACTCCTAAAATTCCCGCAAGTGCCGTTTGGCTGCTGTCTGATATTTCGGAATATAAAGGCAAGCAAGAGCTTTATACAAAACAGTCTCCCCAGGTTTTAAAATCATTGGCTGAGATGGCGCTCATCGAAAGTGCGGAATCTTCCAACCGCATTGAAGGTGTGACCGTCGATCATGACCGGTTAAAACCACTTGTCATCGGCCACAGCAAACCGCGCGACCGTTCGGAAGAAGAAATAGCGGGATACCGCCGGGCACTCGATTGGATTCACAAAAACCATGAGAATTTAAGAATCGAGCCCAAAACGATTCAAGAACTGCACCGGTTAAGCCGCGGTGAATCATGGGATGCCGGAAAATGGAAAGAAAAAGATAATGACATCATCAAAAAATACCCTAACGGACGAGTCAAGGTTATTTTTAAGCCGGTAAGCGCGAAGGAAACTCCGGAG
>JAHFHF010000023.1:10083-38218 GCA_023247055.1 Candidatus Omnitrophota bacterium | reverse complement strand
TTCTGCCCAAATACCGCGGTGCTGCGCCGCTCAACTGGCCGATTCTGGACGGCGAAAAAGAAACCGGCCTTTGTGTTGCCGAAATTACGGCCAAACTCGATGGCGGCGATATTTTTTACTGCAAAAAAATTCCGCTGACGGCCGCTGCAGATTCGGCGCAGCTTTCCGGCGAACTTTCACAACTCGGCAAAGCAGCTTTGAAGGAATTGCTCGCACGGCTTTTGCGCGGCGAAACCCTGCCGCGTATCGTTCAGAATGAAGCGGCGGCCAGTTATGCGCGTAAACTCCAAAAAGAAGACGGCGCCGTGACCTGGCAAGACAGCGCTGAAACGATTGACCGTAAAATCCGCGGTCTCAAACCCTGGCCGGGCGCTTTTTTAATGTTTGAAAACCAGCCGCTGGTTCTTTTGGAGGCCGAAGCACTGCCCGGAGGGGAAGGCCACGATCCCGGCGTTTTGCTCGAAATCCGCAATGACGGGTCGGCGGTTTTTCAAACCGGCCAAGGGAGTCTGCGCATTATGCGGCTCAAGCCTGCCGGCCGCAAGGCTATGTCCGCCGCGGATTTTGTGCGCGGCCGCCGCCTGCAGCCCGGTGACACTCTGGAAAAACCCTGATGAAAGTTCTGCATCTGACGACCCATCTCGACATGGGCGGCATTACCATTTACATTCTGCGGCTGGCGAAATTTTTAAAGCCTTTGGGCATTGAAACGCAGATTTTTTCAAGCGGCGGCGCGCTTGAGCCGCTTTTTGCCAAGGATCAAATTCCTCTTTATATCCGGCCGGTTCGCACCAAAACAATTCTGCAGCCCAAACTCTATCTGCAGCTGCCATACCTCGTGCGCCTTGTGCGTGAGCAAAAAATAGAATTGCTGCATGCGCATACGCGCGCCATGCAGGTGCTGGCGTTTTGGGTCAGCCGCTTGACGGGCATTCCAGTGGTCACGACCTGCCATGGTTTTTATAAACCCAAACTAGGCCGGAGGCTTTTGCCGGCATGGGGACAAAAGGTGATTGCCATCAGCGAAATGGTGCAGACCCATCTTGAAAAAGACCTGGGCGTTCCAGCCGCTCAAATCCAAATGATCCACAATGGGGTGGATGTGGCCGAACTGGATCATCAATTCAATCAAATCGATACGCTCAGTGCTAAAAAGAAGTTCGGCTTTTCAATGGACGCCCCCGTTGTCGGGATTGTGGCCCGGATGGTCAAAGACAAAGGGCATGAATATGCGCTTCAAGCCCTTAAGATTCTTGAAAAAGATTTTCCCCGCCTTGGCCTCTTAATGGCGGGCGATGGGCCTTACCGGCCGGCCCTTGAAACGCTGACCCAAGAACTCGGGCTTACCGGCCGCGTGCGTTTTACGGGAACTGTCGCTGAAATCGCAGAAGTCTACCGGGCCATGGATATTTTTGTGTTACCGGCAACCTGGCGTGAAGGCTTCGGCCTCAGCATGATTGAGGCTATGGCCTGCCGTAAGCCCATTATCGCGTCTGATATTTGGGCTCTATCACAGATAATCCAGGAAAAAGAGACCGGACTTCTTGTCAAAGCGAAAGATTCGCTGGCCTTGGCCGATACGCTGCGCCGCCTTTTGCAGTCCCCGGAACAGCAGTCCTCACTGGGCGAAAAAGCACGGCAGAAGGTGCTTAGGCGGTTTACGATGGAGCGGATGGCGCGCGAAGTGGCCGGCGTTTACCGCACCTTGACACACCGTCAATAAGGACTATAATTCACCTTCCGCACTTTTAAATTAATCCGGTTTGCACGAGGAGGATCGCATGTCAGTTCGCGTAGGTATCAATGGGTTTGGCCGTATCGGAAGAATGGTATTTCAAGCCATTTGTGATCAGGGGCTTTTGGGCAGCAAAATTGATGTCGTTGCCGTCGTCGATGTCACTACAGACGCCGATTACTTTGCGTATCAGCTGAAATATGATTCCATCCACGGCAGGAATAAACACGAAGTGGCGACGGACAAAAGCGATGCTTCAAAAGCCGAGGCCGATATCTTGATCGTCAACGGTCATAAAATCAAATGCGTGGCCGCAACCCGGAACCCGTCAGAACTTCCTTGGAAAGCTTTGGGGGTCGATGTGGTCATTGAATCCACCGGCCTTTTTACGGAAAGCGAAAAAGCCCAGGGCCATCTCCAAGCCGGCGCCAAAAAAGTCATCATTTCCGCGCCCGCCAAAGGCGACGTCAAAACCATCGTCATGGGCGTCAACGAGACTGAATACGATAACGAAAAACATAACATTATTTCCAACGCCAGCTGCACCACCAACTGCCTGGCCCCGCTGGTGCATGTCATCCTTAAAGAGGGTATCGGAATTGAAACCGGCCTGATGACGACCATCCACGCTTACACGGCAACGCAGAAAACCGTGGATGGGCCGTCCAAAAAAGACTGGCGCGGCGGCAGAGCGGCGGCGATTAATATCATTCCGTCGACCACAGGCGCTGCCAAGGCCGTCGGTGAAGTTTTGCCTGCAACGAAAGGCAAACTCACGGGTATGGCCTTTCGCGTTCCGACCCCGGATGTTTCAGTCGTGGATTTGACTTTCCGCAGTGTGAAAGACACCTCCATTGAGGAAATTGACGCGCTGATCAAAAAAGCTTCCCAGACCTACCTCAAGGGCTATTTGGGCTACGCCCATGAAGAACTTGTCTCGACGGATTTCATTCACGACGAGCGTTCTTCCATCTATGATTCGCTGGCAACGCTGCAAAATAATTTAAAAGGCGAAAAACGCTTTTTTAAGCTGGTCTCTTGGTACGACAATGAGTGGGGTTACTCCAATCGCGTCGTTGATTTGACGATGCTGGTGGGAAAAGCACTTGGACAAACGGCCGGCTGCCGCTAAAAAATAAAACTAAAGATTTTTTAGCCCAGGACGTTAATCCGGAAAGCCCAAGAACGGCTTTTTAAAATAAATGTTTGACAGCCAAATCATCTTGAAGTAACATCTCGCTGTAATAAAAACTAACTTTAAGAAACACCGTTAGAAATCTTAAATTGCCGATTTTGCCACGTTAAGAAACAGCGTTTAAACGGAGGAATTACAATGAAAACCAGCCCGATTAAAGTTGGGTTAGCCGCATTTCTCGCACTTTTTATCAGCTATTCCGCCACCGCGGCCGTGCCTGAACTCAATGAGAATATGACCCAAGGGCAGTTCGCGCTCTGGCTGGTTCACGCGGTTGGGGCATCGATTAGACTTCCCGCGTCTGCGACCGAACAAGATGCAATTGATTTTTTAACTAAACTCAATGTTCAGCCCAGAGAGGGCTGGGACAAAAAAGCGGTCATCACAAAACAATTTCTCGCGTCTCTTTTAGGCGATGATGCCGCAGCCTCTTTGAGTTTCGAGGATCTGATCAAGCGTATTCGCGATTACGTAGGCGATCGTTTTAATGATGTGGATCTCGGAGAATTCCGGGCTTTTGGTTCGAGCGCAAGCGGCTCAGTAACGATTTAATTTTTCCCCTAGAAAACTATGCGCAGTCATTTCAACTCAACAGTGGAGAATCGCAAAATGAGAGATCAAAAATCCCATGCAATGATGCTGACCGTCGCCTTCGCGGTTTTCGCTTTCGTTGCTTTTTCACCGCTTGGTTTTTCAGCTGATGCCGCTGCCACCGACAGCAAAGGCGGGTTTCGCTCAGGATTCTCCAACGCTATTTCAGATTTTCAGGCCAAACTGCCCGCCATTTTTCGCGAACCGAGTCCTGAGGATGTCGGAACAAAGCCGCGTCTGAAGACCCATTTTGGCGCTACCACCAGCTATACGTCAGATGCGGATCTCACCACGAAAGAAACTAATCCCGCATGGCTGGCGCGCGTTTCCGGCGGTCTTCGTCTGGAAATGCCGGTGGGTGACCGCCTTTACACTGAAGTCGGTTACACAGCCTCTTTTGGTACGGTTCAGGGGCGTGGCGTATCTGCCAACACAGTTTCTCATGATCTCAGTGCCTTGGCGCGCTATAAGTTAACCGATGCGACCCAGCTGGGTTTGAAACACAATATTCAATGGAGTCAAATACCGAATTCGACCGATGAGATGTTTACGCTGAGTACGACCACCGCTGAAGTTACGCATAAGTTCAGCGATGTTTTAACGGGCCGGCTCTCAGATACATTTCAGTGGTTTCAGGATGAACTTCCTACTCAGCCCGGCTTCATCAACCAGGAATATGTAGACAATACTCTCTCAACGGGTGTTGACTACGAAATGACTGAACGCATTAATCTTCTTCCGTCGTTTGGCTGGACCATTAGAAATTTTTCAAATATCGAAGGCAAAGATTATGATCAGTACCGTTTTATTTTAGGGTCGACGTACAAACTTGGCCCTCAAACAACATTATCCGCACACGGCGGCTATAATTACCGGCGCTTTAGTAACGGCTCGGATCGCGGCGACCATGCCTTCATCTATGGTGTTGGAGTTGTCAACAACATCAGCCAAAAGCTTTCCTGGAATGCCAACTACGACTACAACATTCAGGATACGTTCGATACCAATTTCGTGAATGTCGAAGGCTCCGAGGCAACAAACCTGGATAACCTCGACCGCAATTTTCGTTTAATTAGAACACATAGGATTGGCACGGGAGCCACCTACCATCTGAACGAACGGAACACATTTAGTTTATTTGCTGCTGCTTTGTTTGCGCGTACCGATGCTGAAGATAATGTGATCAGGCTTACTGAAAACGATGAAACTTCGATTGAAATGGGTCCCGGGTACAGTTTCCGGATCAATAAATATATTTCATTTGATTTGAAATATATTTTTGGACGCCGGTTTACGGCGGAAGACTCCGGCTCCGGCCGCACTAGCTACACCTTCCATAAAATTGGCGGTGGGATTACAGCGTCTATCTAGCCGCAAAAAGTATCGAAATTTAAGCCCGGCTGTGGTATATTCACAGCCGGGCTTTTTTTTTATAAACCATTAACTTTGTAAACCATTAACTTTGTCTTCCTACAAGCCAACAATGAAACTCAGACTCATTTCCCTGATCTCGTTTTTTATCTTTTTTTGTATGCCGCTGGGGACGTTACAGGCTAAAGCGAGGGACTACCAGATCGGCCGGGGAGACTTGCTCGAAATTAGTGTGTGGGAGTCTCCGGATTTAAGCAAAACAGTCGCCGTGGACGACGAGGGAAGCATCAACTACGCTTTTTTGGGTAAGATTACCGCTGCGGGAACGACCCCCGAAGATCTGGCCGCGGCAATCACCAAAAAGCTTGAGCAAGGCTATGTTAAAGAGCCCAAGGTTGATGTGACGGTTAAAGAGTTCAATAGCAAAAAGATTCTGGTTTTCGGTGAAGTTGAAAAACCAGGGCTTTACAAAATCCGCCAGGAACTCCCGGTGCTCGAGATGCTTTTTTTGGTGGGAGGCGTCAATTCGGATGCGAAACGTATGACGGTTATAAGGCCTCAAGGCGAGGACTCGGAGAAAGTGCCCGCGGGGCTTGTCGGGGCTGATCAATCGCTGCATTCTCCCGCTGCTAAAGACAGCAATGCCGTTCATGAAGTGGACTTAATCGCGCTTCTCGCAAAGGGTGATTTGAGTCAAAATATTTTAATTTGGCCCGGAGATACCGTGTATGTCGCATCCGGTACGGGAGAAAAGTTTTATGTGCTTGGACAAGTCAACAATCCTGGGCCGCTTGAATGGACGGGTGAGATTAGTGTGCTGGAGGCAATTAAGCTGGCCGATGGGCCGACAGAACAGGCCGCATTGAACCGGATTCTTTTGCGCAAAGGCCAAGGTGATCAACAAACCGAGACCAAGGTTAATATTATGGCCATTATGAAGGGCAAACAAAAAGATGATACGGTTGTCGAGCCAGGGAACATCATCATTGTCCCCAGGAGTTGGGTTTAAATGGAAGGAAAAGCGCCCCCTTTTATTCCGGCGAACGCCGCGCAGGCCGCAGCTTCTTCTCATTCCGCCACGGAAGAACACTTTGATTCCACACTGCATTCCTACGTTCACATTCTTGTTAAACGAAAAATTGTAACTTTTATTGCGCTTGCGGCAGGACTGCTTCTGGCCGTCTTTATTAATCTGACGCAAATTCCGGTTTATGAGGCATCGACAGAACTCGTCATTGAGCCTAAACTGACGGGGGAGCCGGGACAAGAGTCCGCCGCGGCTAATTTGATGCGGGATCCGACGTTTTTGATGACGCAGACCCGTCTTTTGCGCGGTCAAAAATTTGCAGACCGTGTTCTTGCCAATCTTGATTCGAGCGATCAGCTCAAATTGCTGCAATCTCTTGGACGTTCAGTTCCTAAATCCCGCATCTACAATTTTAAACCCACCGAAAAAGAATCAAGTGTGCTCTCGGCAGCGATTCAACGATCGGTTTCTTTGGGGCAGGTGGCTTCCGGTGCGCGCATATTACAGCTTTCGGTGACGGGCTACCTTCCGGAAATTTGTGCCAGCGTCGCCAATGCGGCAGCGGAAGCGTACGTGCTTTTAAACCACGAATCGCATATTGAACTTTTTCAGAAGCGTTTTGCGATGACAAACCGGAGTTTGAGTGAAATTCGTGAGAAAGTCAAAGCCAGTGAGCTGGCTCTTGAGAAAGTCAATGCAGAGATCAAACTCTTGGGAGCGCTCAAAGTATTCGGTGAACTTTATCCGGAAGTCGTAAACCTGCGTAAAAATATCAGCGATTTAAGCGTGCAGCTTGCCGAATCCCAGCGCAGCCTCAAACAAAGCCAGCTTGGGCAGAGACACGACATGCTGTCTCTTATTGTAAAGCCTCATTTGGATCTTGATTCGTTGACGGCAGTTGACAGTGATCTTACCAACCTGAAAAGCCTGCTCGAACAGGAAATTGACACCAATCGTGAGATCTATAACTCCATCTATAAAAGAATTCAAGAAATGGAATTGACCGGTGGTTCTGACATCTGGGTGGATATTAAAGTCATCCAGCCTGCCGGCTTGCCTTCAAAGCCTGTTCGTCCAAACAAGGGGATGAATGTGCTCTTGGGCCTGCTCTTGGGGCTTGTTGCAGGCATTAGTCTCTCCTTTTTTCTTGAGTATTTGGACAGCAGTGTGCGCAGCATTGATGATGTCAAGGCCTACTTAAGATTAACTTCTTTGGGGATGGTTCCCGAGGTCGAATTTGAAGCGGAGGATCTTCGCAGCATGCGGGCGGAAGCGGGCAGTCAGGGGCTGGGCCGTATCATGTGGAGTACCAGTGATCTCAAAATTCCTCTTTACGTCGCCGAAGCGTATCGCATTATCCGGACTAATTTTGTATTTGGAGCTGTGGATAAATCCCTGAAAATTTTTCAAGTCACCAGCGCGGTTAAAGGCGAAGGAAAGACGACGACGACGGTTAACTTGGGCATAAGTCTGGCGCAAGTGGGGATGCGCGTGCTTATTGTCGATGCAGACCTTCGGCGGCCGTCTTTACACCGGGCTCTGCATTTGGAAGCCGATCATGCCGGCTTTCAGCATATTTTGACAGGGCGGGCTTCGTTTGAATCCGTTGTTCAAAAAACTTCGATTGCCAATCTTTCGGTGCTTATATCCGGAGGTATTCCGGAGCATCCGGCCGAACTCTTGTCTTCGGCAGCGATGAAGCAGTTTTTATCGCACGTCCGCAATCATTATGACGTGGTGTTGATTGATTCCCCGCCTGTGATTTCTGTGGCGGATTCGCCGGTGATAGCCTCCCATGTCGATGGGACCATTCTTGTCGTTCGTGCGGGCTATATTCCGCGCCGCCTTAACCTCCAGGCTAAAAAGGCCATCGAAGCGGTTAACGGTAAGGTGCTTGGAATTGTCTTAAACGGGGTGTCCAGCGACCATCACCCCTATTACTATAATCGTTACTATACGGATAACTATTACACGTATGGCGATCAAAAAACCGGTAAGCGTAAAGGCCGGAAAAAATCTCCGATGCATGGGGATGATGTCGGCGGGTTCGAGAAGCTTCGCCTGAGCCTCTTGCCTTTCGTTCCTGAGCCTGTCAGGGATATCTTTTCGGGGCGGGAAGACAGCCGTAAAAGAAGGCCTGCCCGTGAGCCTGATAACTCAGAATCGGAACTTACGGTTTGATGTGCCCGGCTGCCGATTGTCAGAAATCCTAGCCTTTTCGGCGATTGCGGCGCTCCTCAGCACGGCTCCCTGGTTTCATGGATTGACGGGACTTGCGGATCAGCTGGCTGCTGAATCGGCGGTCTTCAGCGTTTTCTTGATTCTTCAACTTTTCCCGAACAAACTTTCCCCTTCTGGTTTCCGGCCGGCGGTTCATCCCCTCGATCAATTGCTGGTGTGGGCCCTTCTTGTCACCGGATTTTATACGGCTGTTTCTGTCTTGCCGTTCTACAGTCTAATGACATGGATACGCTTTTTAAGCGTTGTCGCCGTTTATGCCATTGCACGCACGGCCCTGACTCATGAACGGGCCCAATATCTGGTCCTGCTGGGTTTTGTTCTGATGGGATTGTTTTATTCCTGCTATGGTTTGCTGCAATATTACGGCGGCTATTTCCCGAAGGATTATTGGTATTCGTCAAGCAGCCTTGCTTCCCGCTATGTGAACAGCGGGCATTTTGCGGGACTGCTTGTCCTGCCGATCTTTGCCGCTGCTTTGCTGCTGATGCTGACGCACAAGATAATGGCGCGGGGTTTTTACGCAGGGGCTCTTTTATTTTTAGGAGCAACGCTATTGCTCACACGTTCGCGGACGGTTTGGATAAGTCTGGCGGCAGGCGGGGCGGGGCTTGTGCTGCTGCTTGTGCGTCTGCGGGTGTTTTCGAAACGCTGGTTTTTGGGGATGGCAGTTTTTACATTGGCCGCTCTGGCCGGAGCGCATGCCGCAGGATTGACCCACACCGTCATCCGGCGATTTTCTGAAATTTGGGACGGCCACACCGCCAATTTTTTCAGTATTGTCCACCGGTTCCACTTTTGGGAGGGCGCTGTTCAGGCCATTCTTGCCCGGCCCTGGGGCTGGGGACTCGGGACTTTCGTACACATTTTTCCCCGTTTCCGGGTGCACGCCGACCGGTTTATCGTTGATTATGCCCACAATGAAACGCTTCAGTTGGGGGTGGATCTTGGAATTCCAGGCCTGATCGCGGTTGCTTCTATTTTTGCCGCGTATGTCTGCATTTCAGTCCGTTTTTTAAAACAAACAGGCGTCCCAAAGGAAACAAAAACGGGTGTTGCCGGGGTTTTTATGTGCATGCTGACCCTCGTCCTGGCGTCTCAGTTTGATTTTCCCTTGAGGATTTATGCCACGGCACTTTTGACCGCGGTTCTGCTGGCCTATCAGGCAAGTTTGATGAAAGAGGTAAAGACCAGCGTCCCGGGCCGTCTTAGCGCGTTATTTGGTTTTCGCCCGGTATGGGCAGTGCTGGTCTTTTTGGGCGGTCTGCTCGCTTTGCAGAATTTTTTGGCGGAAAGCGCGCTCCGGCAGGGGATAAAATTTGAAAAAATTTTTGAGTGGGACGCGGCCATGCAACAATACATGAAAGCATCCCGTTTAGTTGCCTGGCAAAGCGACTACGTTGAAGCCGCTGCGCGTCTTGCTGAAAAAAGAGCGGCCCTTTCGTTTGATACCGAGAGAAGAAAAAATGGAGAACGGCAGGCTCTGGCATTGTATGAAACATCCACCCGCCTGCATCCCTATTGGCCGGCCAGTTTTTTCAGGGCTGGAAGGCTGCACCAAACTCTTGGAAATGACAAAGCCGCAGAAATGGCATTACGCCGGGCGCATCAGAACGAACCTCAAAATGCCCTTTATCTTTCAGAGTACGCTTTTTTTTGCCTGCACCATGACAGGGTTCCCGAGGCGATCCATCTGCTTGAAACACTGGCGCGTTCCAGGTTCCAGGAAAAAGTACAGAAAACAGCCGGGCAAATTCTTGAAGAGGTTTACCCTTACGTGAAAGAGACCGGAGAATTGGAAAGAATTATTCCTGCGGGCTGGGGGCAAACCTATGCTTTAGGCCTTTTCCTTGGCAAGCAAGGACGCTGGCCCGAAGGAGTGCTTGAGATGCAGAAAGCCTTGAAAGAAGCCAAGGCGGGCATGGAACTTGATTATTTTATGAAGCATCTTGGGTTGGGTACGGCGCAAATTTATTTGGAACAGGGGTTTTATGAGCCCGCGCAGGCTATTTATGAGGAGGCTCTGCAGCACGATCCAACGAATGAGACCTATCGCCGTAAAATCCATGAGATTTCAGCGTTAAGGAAGGCCGGATGAAAGACCGCCGGGGTATTAGCTTGAAAATGATGCTTGTGCTTGCGGCAGGCCTTCTGCACGCGGGCGCGGCGCCGTCCTCAGAGATTTATACGTTTGCGGCCGTATTGGGGCTGATTTATTTTTTCATTTCTTTTTTTTCGACAGCGTTCGGACTTGCCATTATTGCGGTGGCGATGCTTTTTTCTCCGGAAATTCAAATCGGGGCTTTGGGCAGCCGCAACATTGTCCTGCGTGTGGAGGATTTTCTTATTCCGGTTTTAATGATCGCTTGGATGGCGCAAACAGCCGTGCAGCGGGGGAAAAAACTTTTTGTAGACTCGCCGCTGAATAAGCTGATTGTTTTTTTGCTTTTAGTCAGCATCGTGTCGACGGCCATAGGATTTGCACGCGGGACGACAAAGCTTCTCCCGGCTTTTTTTTACCTTGGAAAAACCACCGAATTTTTTGCGCTTTTTTACCTTGTGTTGAATTTCATTCAAAGTGAGCGGCAAGTCCGGTTTTTCCTTTTTTTTGCCATCATCACCGTGGCTTTTTTGGCGGTCTATACGCTGCTCCAGGTCCCCAACACGGAAATGTTTACAGCAAGGCGGATTACGACGCCGTTTGAAGACCGGCCCCAGCCCGCCACGGCGGGCGGCTATCTTGCGTTCAGTTTTTTTCTTGTTTTTAGCATGCTGCTTTACCAAAAATCTTTTTTTAGGCGGCTGTTGATGGGAACACTGAGCATCATGGTTCTGATTCCTTTGCTCTACACCTTCAGCCGGACGGCCTACCTGGCGCTGGCCGGGGGGCTTGTAGTTCTGATTCTGCTTTCGAAGCTGCGCTGGGCTAAGTTTGCGCTGGCCGGTGTCCTGTTACTTTCGCCCGTTCTTCTGCCGTCCGCCGTTAAAAACCGCATTGCCTATACCTGGCAGGATGCTAAAAATCCGGGAAGGAATTTGGGAGTGGATTTTTCGTTTCAGGAGCGCCTCTATGCCTTTCGCAGGGTTGGATCGGTCATGCGCGAAAGTCCTTTGATCGGATTGGGAATCGCGTCCTGGGAATATCCGGACAATCAGTATATCCGCACCCTGCATGAAATTGGCATCCTTGGGTTTTGGCTATGGCTGGCTATTTTCGGCCGGTTGTTCCGCATGGCCCGGTGGCTCTATGCGAGTTATCCGGACGGCACATTTAAAGGTCTGGCGCTGGGATATACGGCCGGTGTGGCCGGAATTCTTTTGCACGGCATGGGGTCGTGCACGTTTTACATTGTGCGCATGATGGAACCATTTTGGTTTGTCAGCGGGCTGATTGCGGCGCTTTATGTGATCAAAACGAAAGAGTTTTATTCCCAGCAAAATCTCCCGGGACGGCATGAATCCGTCTGAGCCGCTTAAACTCAAACCAGTGCTGGTTCTTTTTTTTATGGCTTTGGGCCTTCGGTTTTTACTTTTAGCGGGCTGGTATTACACGGGGCAAGGCGAGCATCTCTCCTCGGATTCGGCGTACTATGCAGGCATCGCAAAAAGTGTGGCCCGCGGACAAGGATTTCAGCATGAGGGCACGGCAGCGCCGCGGCGTGTTCCGGTCTACCCCTGGGTGCTGTCACTGGCCATCCGAGCCGGTATTTTTCCCGCAGGCGTTCAAATAGCGCAGGCCGTTTTGGGCGCTTTGACTTGTGTTCTCCTGGCCGGATTGACGCGTATTTTTTTTGGGGCGAGGACTGCCGTCATCGCAGGGTTTTTTCTGGCATTTGACTACTTGCTGGCAAAGCAGTGCGTCTATATTCTTCCCGAAACTTTGTTTATCTTTTTGATTTTAGCGGTATTTTATGTTTTAACCAAAACGCTTTCCCGGTTAAACGCAGCCGGCTTCGCGCTGGCAGGATTTTTGGCTAGCCTGACGGTGTTGACCAAAGAAGTTCTCAGCCTGTATTTTCCGGCGCTTATTTTTATTTTGTTTTTGTTTGCGCGTGAAAAAAGGAAAGTTTTTTTTGGCGCGCTGATTTTTATGCTGGCTTATGCGGGAGGATTGACTCCCTGGATCCTCCGCAATACGCGGGCCCAGGGACAGCTTTCATTTTTGACCAACACGTCCGGTTTGACGCTTTATCTCGGGAACAACCCGTCAGTAAAAAACCGTCTTTATGGCGGCGATTGGATTAATGGGGTAGACACGGACTATCCCGTGAATGCGCCGGCGCGGGTTTTTTACTCTTTTTTGAAAGCTGACCGGTGGTATTTTGAGCAGGCGGTGGATTATATTCGCAGCCATCCCGGTATTTTTTTTAAAAATGCGGCGGTCAAAGCTCTCCGGCTGTGGTATCCGTTTTATGATAAATCGCCGGTTCTTGTGAAATGGGTAACGGGACTGCCCTATGCCATGTTTCTTATTTTTTCCGGCTTGGGCCTTTATTTGAGCCGCCGGCGGTGGCGTGAATTTCTGCCTTTTTACTTTTTGATTATCTACCTGACTGCCATCCATGCGGTGACCGTTCCCGGCATCCGCTATCGCTACCCGGCGATGCCGGTTTTAATGCTTTTTGCGGCTTTCGGGCTGGAGCAGATTTGGCTTCATTCTCAGTCAAAAAAGGTTAAAATAACGGACTCTCTATGATCAAATGGCCAAAAGTCAAAATCAGGGTTGGAAAAGGCGCCAGGATCGATAAGGACGTCATTTTGGGTTACCCCACAGGACGCCCCATCAAGAAAACGGGCGTTGTCCTGGGCCCGTATGCGGTCATTCGCAGCGGGACTGTAATCTATGATTCCGTCCGCATCGGCGAGCGCCTGCAAACCGGACATCATGTCGTTATCCGTGAAGAAAATGAGATCGGCAACTGGGTTGAAATCTGGACTAATACGGTCATCGACTACGGCTGCAAGATCGGCAATAACGTTAAAATTCACACGAACGGTTACATTCCGCAATACACCCGGATTGACGACGATGTTTTTATTGCTCCGGGAGCCTGCTTTGCCAACGACAAATATCCGCTCAGCCGCGATCTCGAAGGGCCGTGGATCAAAAAAGCAGCGCGCATCGGTGTGAATGTGACTCTTTTACCGGGTGTCATTGTGGGTGAAAAAGCGGTGGTGGGTGCCGGAAGCGTCGTCACTAAGGATGTCGAGGCCGGCGCCGTTGTGGCCGGCTGTCCGGCGCGCGTGGTGGGATTGGTGGAAGATATTTATAAAAAAGCGGCCTTTTATACGCCCCGCTGGCGCGGGAAAGAGGTCCGGTCATGATCCGCATCGGTCTGGTGGGATGCGGCCACTGGGGGCCCAACTACTTACGCAACTTTTCGGGGATTGATGATGTGCATATGGCCGCCGTTTGCGATCAGCGCAAAGGGGCGCTTGAACGAATCTATAAACAATACCGGGATGTTGAAACGTGTTCTGACTTTCAGGATTTGATCCGGCGCAAGGATATTGACGGAGTAGTGATTGCAACACCGGCCCAGTCGCATTATGACCTTGCCCGCAGGACCCTCGAAGCCGGCAAACATGTGCTGGTTGAAAAGCCGCTGGCGCTTTCCGTCAAAGAATGCCTGTCTCTGCACGAATTGGCGCTCAGCCATAAGCTGACGCTCATGGTGGGGCATACGTTTTTGTACAATCCGGCAATCCGGAAAATGAAGGCTTATCTGGACTCCGGTGCCATTGGAAAAATTTACTACCTGCAGGCTACGCGCACCCACCTTGGATTGATCCGCGACGATGTCAATACCGTCTGGGACCTTGCCCCGCATGATATTGCTATTTTCAGTTATTTGCTGGGACAGACCCCGCGCAAGGTTTCCGCCGTGGGCGTTTCGCATTTGAAGGCTGGGCTTGAAGACGTGGCCTTTGTGAATTTATTTTTTGATGACAATGTCCTTGGCCATATCCACATTAGCTGGGTGGATGCCAATAAATCGCGCCAAGTCGCTGTGATCGGCAGTAAAGCCCGCATTCTTTTTGACGACCTTAACCCGCTTGAAAAAATCCGCATCTATGAAAAGGGCGTCAGCCTGGACCGCGGCTATGATTCTTTCGGCGAGTTTCAACTGCTGCTGCGCGACGGCGACATCATCAGTCCTAAAATTGAACCCGAAGAACCTCTGCGTAATCTGTGCCTTGAGTTTGTGCAGTGTATTCGCACGGGTGAGCGGCCGCTGGCCGATGGCTTAAACGGCGCGCAGGGCGTTGAGACCATGTGTGCCATTCAGGAATCCATTCGCATGAACGGCAAGCCGATTGAACTCGGCATTCCCGTATGAAAATCATGGCCATCGGCCCTGTTTTCAATGAGGGCGAGAAGGCGGTTAAAACGATCGAGCGTTTTCCGGCGGGGCTGGTGGATGAAATCGTGGTCGTCGATGACTGTTCGACCGACGAAAGTCCGGCCATTATCAAGAAAAGCGGGGCGACCGTACTTCAGACTTCCCGCCGGTCAGGGCCGGGCACGGCCATACGGCTGGGGCTTGATTATGGCTTGTCCAAAGGCGCCGATGCTTTTGTCGTCTTTGCCATGAACGGCAAGGACAACCCGGAAGAGATTCCGCGGGTGCTGGAGCCGGTTTTAACCGGCAAGGCGGATTTTGTGCAGGGGTCGCGTTACCTGCCCGGTGGTCAGCATACAGACATGCCTTTTCACCGTATTTGGGGCATTTGGCTGTTTTCATTTTTGTTTTCCGTTTTTTTGCGTAAAAAAATATTTGATGCGACCAACGGTTTCCGCGCATTCCGGGCTGAAATACTCAAAGATGAACGTATTAACTTGGAGCAGGACTGGCTGAACGGCTATCCGCTGGAGACGTATCTGTTTGTCCAGGCGATTCGCTGCGGTTATCGTGTGCAGGAAGTCCCTGTGACCAAAACTTACCCCAAATCCAAGAAAAACTATTCCAAAATGCGGCCCTTTCTGGACTGGTGGAATTATTTCAAACCAGTTCCTTATGTCTGTCTCGGCATTCGCAAATAAATGACATCGCCCTCCATTCAAGATCCATTTCTTCCGGTTCCGCTGGTTGATCTTCAGGCGCAATATGCCGGAATATCCGCCGAGGTCCATGAGGCCATCCGGACTGTGCTTGAACGGGGCGATTTTGTGCTGGGTGCGGCGGTCGCTGAATTTGAAAAGAATTTTTCCGCCTATTGCCGAGCAAAGTTTGCGGTAGGCGTAGGTTCGGGCCTGGATGCGCTGACGCTTACGCTCAAAGGTTTTGGCATCGGGCCGGGCGATGAAGTGATTACAGCGGCCAATACGTTTGTGGCAACGACACTGGCCATTGTCCAGGCCGGGGCTAAGCCTGTGCTTGCGGACTGTGATTTGGAAAGCGGCAATATCGATGTCCGGAAAATTGAAGAAAAAATTACGCCTAAGACCAAAGCGATTCTTCCCGTGCATCTTTATGGCCAGCCTGCGGACATGGACCCCATTTTGGACATGGCCCGCCGGCACGGTCTGAAGGTCATCGAGGACGCCTGTCAGGCTCACGGCGCGGAATATAAAGGCCGCCGCTGCGGTTCGCTGGGGGATGCCGGATGTTTCAGTTTTTATCCCGGAAAAAATTTAGGCGCTTACGGCGATGGCGGCTGTGTCGTCACGAATGATCCGGAGCTGACTGAAAGGCTGCAGATGCTCCGCAATTACGGCTCCAAAGTGAAGTATCATCACGAACTGCAGGGGACCAATTCGCGGCTGGACACGCTGCAGGCCGCCATCTTGAATGTGAAGCTGAAATACCTGGATGGCTGGAACCAGAAACGCCGTGAAGCCGCACAAACCTACAAAAAAATTTTGAGCGGTGTCTCCAACATTGTCCTGCCGGCGGTGATGCCCTATGCTTCGCATATTTTTCATCTTTTTGTCATCCGTATCCCGGAACGCGACCGGGTTTTGAAAGAACTTCAAACTCGCAAAATCGGTGCGGGGATTCACTACCCCATTCCAGTCCACCAAATGGACTGCCACCGCGATCTCGGCTATTCTGCAGGGGCTTTCCCCGTTTCTGAAAAATTGGCCAAGGAAATTTTATCATTGCCTATTTATCCGGAGATAAGCCAGGAACGGATCCGGTTTGTTTGTGATGGACTGCGCTCAAAATAAAAAAATCGCATTTTATCTTTTACTGGCCGAAGCCGTGGCCGTGCTGTTTTTTCTTTTGAGCACAGGCCGGTTTGAAGTGCGGATCACCAATGATTCGGCCGCCTACCTCCATTTTTTTCCCGCAGCTTCGAGCATTCCTGATTTTTTTAAAATCATTTTTTCGAATTACCGCACTTTCGGGTATCCTTTGTTTTTGAAATTGATCGGCTTTTGGAACCCGGACTATGCGGCGCTGCCGGTCATTCAATACGCGCTGTATGCGGGAGCGGTTTTGTTTTTTTATGGGTCTTTGACGGCTTTTGGCTTCGGGCCCTGGACAGCCTGGGGCATGAGCGCTCCGCTTTTGGCCGGCCGGCTGGCTTTGAAGTATTCGGCCCAAATTATGTCGGATTCGCCGGCACTTGCTTTGGCGATTTTGTGTTTTGCCTGGGCCCTGCGAACTGCGCTAAAGCCGGAGAAAATTTTTTTATGGGCAGCGCTTGGTTTGACGCTTTTTTTCTGCGTCCAGATTCGTCCGGTTATTGTTTTTCTGGCCCTTTTTATCCCGCTCTTGATTGTTTTACTGCGGCGGCTGCAGCCCCGCGAAGATGGCGGGTTTGTAAAAACCCGCGGTCACATGCAGGTCTTGGGTCCGGCGTGCCTTGCATACCTGGGGCCCCTGCTGCTTTTTTGCCTTTTCCGTTTCATGCTGACTGGTGAGAGGGGAATTACCTCCTATGCCGGAATCAATGCTGCGGGATTGAGTGCTGCGCTTGTTCAACCGGAGACTCTTCCAAAATTACCTCCGGATTTAGCCCCGCTGGCCCTGGCCGTTCTTGAGGAACGTTCCCAACTGAGCCTGGCAGGCATTCAAGGCCCCCGTGTGAGATGGAAGGAACATGAACGCTGGGTTTCCGGTTATAACGATTTGCTTTGGGATGCCGGCGTCAAACCCGCCGAGCGGTTATTCGGGGCGCAGGCCGGCGGAGCCAGGCACAACCTGCTCAATGAGCGCCTCTGGGCTTTTTTTCAGGCACTGGTTTATGCCCGGCCTTTGGTTTATGCGCAGCTTTATTTTTTATCCTGCCAGCGCTTTATGATGCAGACCCTGTATACGCATTTAGGGCTGCAGGCGAGTTTAGCCCTTTGGTTTTTTTCACTTTTTTTCGCTGGATTTTTTTTGAAAAATAAAAAAGGTGTTTGGACAGACGCGCAAATCCAGAGTTTTTTTTCAAAGCAAGCTGTCCTCGGCATGCTCAGCCTGCCTTTTTATATTCTGCAGCTGCTGCTGGTGCTCATGATTCAAATTCCGCAGGGCCGCTACTACACGGCTGCAGAGGTTTTTCTGCCTGGATTTTTTTTGGCGCTGGCGATCCTTCCCTGGGAAGAATTTGGCGCTGGCGAAAAGGCAAAACAGCATGCCTAAGATCAGCGTCATTGTCCCTTGCTATAATTCTGCCGCTTTTGTCGAAGAAACGCTTCAAAGCGTTGCCCGGCAAACCGATCTGGATTGGGAACTCATCATTGTCAATGACGGCAGTACAGATGGTTCAGCTGCGGCTCTCGATGCCTGCCGGCAGCGTTATCCCGGCTTGCGTGTGCTGCATCAGCCCAATGGCGGTGTGTGCAAGGCGCGTAACCGGGGTTTTCAGGAATCCTCTAAAGGCAGTGAATACGTTTTATTTCTGGATGCGGATGACTGCCTTGAACCGGCTATGCTCGAAACGCTCGTCAAGGATCTTGAAGCGCATCCGCAAGCCGGCATTGCGCGCTGTGAATACCGGTTTATCGATGAATCCGGCAGGTTCGCCGACGATGACGAAAAAAAATTCCGGTATGTGCCTAAAGGATTTTGGACGGGCATTCTTCCTCGGGAAACGATTGAGACGCCGTTTGTTTCCGTGTTTACGCTTTGCGGTATGATCCCTTCGATTTGCCTGCTCCGGCGTAAGGCTTTTGAGCAAGCCGGGGGATTTGATGAGAATTTTGGCCATCACCATGAAGACGCGGATTTATTCATCCGCATGGCTCTGGATTGGCAAGTACGCTATGTGCCGCAATCGCTGGTGCGCCGGCGCCGGCATGCAGGGCAAAATACCTGCGATACTCCGGAGTTCCGTTTAAAAGCTGCGAGCCAGGAAAAAAAACTCTATGAAAAATGGCTGGCGGCGGCTGCGACTTTGGACTCGAAACGACGCGGCCTGATTCTCCAGGCATGGCGGTTTAAGAACGGGCCGCTTGAAGCGCATCTCACCCTGATGCGGGCAAAACGCTCTTGGGCTGAAAAAAAATACGGCGCGGCTGTGGGCCTTGCCGCAGGGGCTGTGCGCGTTTACCTTAAAAATTTATTCTAACCCTATTCAACACAAGGGATTAAGAGAATGCGGGTGATGAATTTCGCATGGTTTTCAGCCGCCAATTAGGCTATAATACGCGGCTTACAATCATCATTAACCCATGCCTACACGGGCTTCCTTGGCCCGTGAAGTGTTGTGCCTGAACAAGCGTTCGGGCTTAACTGTGCAAGAAGTTACAGCGAATCCTTTCCGGTAAGCTTATGGCCATGACCCTCAAAGAAGCAAAAAAACGCAAGCCGAATGCCCGAAAGTCCGGCGTGGTCCGTATGGGCATCATCGGCTATGGCTATTGGGGGCCGAATCTTGTCCGTAATCTTCAAGACGTGGAATCAGCGGAAGTTGTTGCGGTCTCCGATTTAAATAGCGCGAGGCTCAAAACACTTTCCAGAAAATTTCCGTCTATCCGCCTGACCTCCGAATGCAAAGACATCTTCCGGGATTCCTCTATCGATGCCGTGGTCATCGCAACACCCGTTTCGACCCATTTTATGCTGGCCAAACAGGCCCTTTTATCCGGTAAGCATGTTTTTGTTGAAAAACCCCTGGCCGCTTCGGTCCAGGAATGCCGAGCCCTCATTGAAATCGCGCGGACCCAAAAGAAAACGTTGATGGTGGGGCATACGTTCGAATACAACCCCGCCGTTTTGAAAATTTCTGAAATTCTGCGTTCCGGAGAATTGGGCAGGCTGCACTACATTGATTCGGTGCGGGTCAATCTCGGCCGTTATCAGTCCGACGGGCGTAATGTTATCTGGGATCTGGCGCCGCATGATATTTCAATTATCCTGCATTGGATCGGACACATGCCGCTTGGTGTCAGCGCCTGGGGGCAGTCCTTCGTGCAGAAGGGGATTGAGGACGTGGCTTTTATCCGGCTGGGTTTTCCCGGAGGCATTTTGGCGCATATCCATGTGAGCTGGCTTGCGCCGGCCAAGCTTCGCCGCATGACGGTGGTGGCAAGTCAAAAGATGGCTCTTTATGATGATCTTGAAAATTTTGAAAAAATAAAAATCGCGGACCGCAGCGCCCAGCTCAATGTCAATAGCGACCAGCTGCGTGTGGATTACCGGCTGGGGGATATTGTTTCACCGCATGTGGATTTCAAAGAGCCTCTCGGCCAGGAATGCGAACATTTTATCGAGAGTATCCGCTCCGGCAAAAAACCTTTGACGGACGGAGAAAGCGGTGCCCGCGTTGTTCGTATTCTGGAAGCCAGTGACCAATCCATCAAACAGGGCGGGAAATTCATCCGCTTGACCTGAACCGCATCGTGTTGAATGGATGACCGTGGGACATTTTAAAAATAAAAAAGTTTTGGTCACGGGGGCGGCCGGATTTATTGGCTCTGAACTCGTGCGCCAGCTGATTGCCGCCGGGGCGCATGTTGTTGCCGTCGATAACCTGGTCAGCGGACACAAAAAGAACCTTGACGGCATTGCGGGCCGGTTTGAATTTGTGCGCGCGGATATCCGGGACACTGAAAAAATAAAAAGTCTATTTTCCGGAATTTTCGCGGTTTTCCATCTTGCCTGTCTTGGCGTCCGCCACTCCATTCATTCCCCCTTAGAAAATCACGAAGTCAATGCAGAGGCGACGCTGAAACTTCTGCTTTTGGCCCGTGCGCAGGGAACCGGAAGGTTTGTTTATGTTTCCAGTTCGGAGGTCTATGGCACGGCGGAACATGTTCCCATGGATGAGCAGCATGCGGCGTTTCCGCATACGGTTTACGGGGCCTCCAAACTGGCGGGAGAATGCTACACGCGTGCATTTTTTGATACTTACGGCTTTCCGACCGTTGTCGTAAGACCCTTTAACGCCTATGGCCCCCGCTGCCACCACGAAGGGGATAGCGGGGAAGTCATTCCAAAATTTCTGTTGCGGGCCTTGTGCGGGAAGCCGCTGATTATTTTTGGCGACGGGACCCAAACACGGGATTTTACCTTTGTCGGAGATACGGCCCGCGGCATTTTGACGGCTGGTGAAACCGAAGCCGCCGTGGGAGAGACCCTCAACCTGGGGAGCGGGTTTGAAATTTCAGTGAATGCGCTGGCGCAGGAAATCCGGGAAGTCAGCGGCCGTGCGGCGGCTGAAATTATTTATGATAAACCGCGGCCCGGCGATGTCTTGAGGCTTTACTCCGACAGCCGCAAGGCGGAAAAAATCCTGAACTTTAAACCGCAAGTTTCTTTGCGCCAGGGGCTGGGCCGCCTCAAAGACTGGTATGATTCGCTCAAGCGGCCGCCTGAAGAACTCTTGGCCGAAGAAGTGATCTATAACTGGCAGAGGCCGGCGAATGAATAGTTCCATGATTCCTATTATCAAGCCGGTCATGGGTGAGGAAGAAGTCAACGCAGCCGCGCGGCCGATCCGTTCGGGCTGGGTGACACAAGGCCCGGAAGTCAGAGCTTTTGAGGAGGAGTTTGCCGCCTACACCCGGGCCCCGCATGCGAGTGCAGTTTCAAATTGCACGACGGCGCTGCATCTGGCGCTGCGTGCAGCCGGCGTTGGACCCGGCGACGAGGTTGTCACGGTCAGTCATAGTTTTATTGCGACGGCCAACAGTATCCGCTATCTAGGGGGCATTCCTGTTTTTGTGGACATTGAGTCCGCCGCATTCAACATGGATGTCTCGCGCCTTGAAATGGCCCTGACCGGAAAGACCAAGGCGATTTTGGCCGTCCATCAAATGGGAATGCCCTGTGATTTGAAAAAGATCCTGCCGCTGGCGCGCTCCAAAAATCTTCCGGTGATTGAAGATGCCGCTTGTGCTGCAGGAAGTGAAATCCAGTGGCAGGGAGGGTGGCAGAAAATCGGCAGACCGCAGGCGGACGCAGCGTGTTTTTCATTTCATCCGCGCAAAATTATTTCAACCGGCGACGGCGGTATGATTACGACGCACCGTAAAGACTGGGATGAAAAGTTCAAACGGTGGCGTCACAATGGCATGGCGGTTTCGGATGAAGCCCGGCACCAATCCCGCCAAGTCATTTTTGAAACTTATCCGGAGTTGGGATACAACTACCGCATGACGGACATCCAAGCGGCGGTGGGCCGTGAACAGCTAAAGCGGCTGGATACGATTGTAGCGGCCCGGCGGCAGCTGGCCGGACGTTACGCGAGTCTGCTCGACGGAGTTCCCGGAGTTCAGGTGCCGGTGGAGCCGGATGGGGTTCGAAGCAATTGGCAGAGCTACTGCGTGCGTCTTCCGGCGCGGGCGGATCAGCGTAAAGTCATGCAAGCCATGCTGGACCGGGGCGTGGCCACGCGGCGGGGCATCATGTGTATTCATCGCGAAGGGGCTTACCAGACCCCCGGGACTTATCATGCGGCCGGTACGCTCAAGGAAAGTGAAAAGGCCCAAGATTACGGCGTGATTTTACCGCTTTATCCGCAAATGACACCGGAAGACCAAGAACGCGTGGCGCAAGCACTGGCTGACGCGCTAAAGATGTCATGAGGAACTCAAATTGGGCCGCTAGGACGGCGGTGTTTGACGGCGTGCTTCTTGGGGCGGCGGCGTTAGCTTTGCGTTTGCCGTCTTTTCGCACGACGAATGTTTTCCATCCCGATGAAGCCATGTTCGTTTATAATTCGCTGGAGCTTTTATCGTTTTCCCGCTGGCGGCCGGAACATTTTTGGGCTGATTTAGGGCTTTTGCTGCCTGCGTTTTATAGTCTATTAGCAGCAGGGCTCGTCGTATCCGGAAAACTCGCTTCGGTCAGCGGGCTCTGGGCTTGGTATAAAGCCAACCCCGTTTTTTTTCATCTGGCCGGCCAATGTTTGGTGGCCGGTATTGGGTCAGCGACGGTTGTTCTGCTGTATGCTTTTTGCCGCCGGTGGTTCAACCGCAAAGCGGCCTGGATTGCCGGCGCGCTTTTATGCGTGAGTTTTTCACACGTACGCAACAGCCATTTTTTGACTCCGGATATTTTGGCGGCCTTCCTGATCTTGGGCGCTTTAGGGATGACCCTGGAAGCTGCAGCCAGTCAGCGCATGGGGACGGCTGCTGTAGCAGGCCTGCTGGCCGGCGCGGCGATGGCCGCTAAATTTTCGGCGATTCCCGTGATTTTAAGCCTGCCCGCCGCTTTTGTGGGGCTTTATGGCTGGCGGGGATGGCGCTGCCGCGCTTTGTGGGCAGGGATGTTCATGCCGCTTGCCGGTTTTTTTTTAGCGTCGCCGTACAGTTTTATTTTTTTTCCGGAGTTTGCACAGCAATTCCGGCACGTAACAATGAGCGTGATCGCCAAACCGGGTCTGGCTTGCCCTTCGCCTTTGACGGCGTACGGGCTGGACCTGCTGCCCGCCGGACTTGGCTGGCCGGGGTTTGCGGCCGCGTTAGCCGGTATCGCCGCAGGGCTGAAACACTGGAAGCGTTTTTTGCCGTTATACCTGTTTGGTCTGGCTTATTTTGTGATGCTGCTAAAGCAGCCTTGCTGTTTTGAACGTTATGCGCTTCCCTTGCTGCCGCTGCTTGCTCTCAGTGCGGGCGCGGCTGTTGCGTCGATTACGTCCCGCTGGATTTTCAGAGTGATGGTGCTGCTGGTTTTGCTGACGCCTTTAGCGTATTCCATCCGTTTTGCCCAGCTTAGCCGGCGTCCCGACGTGCGTCAGGAAGCGCTGGCGTGGCTCACTTCGCATGTCCAGCCGGGCGAGAAAATTTTTTTGATGTGGGGAACAACAGGCCGCGGCCCTGCCACTGCGGTGCTCTGGAACGGTTCGAATCCGGTGGCTATGGACCAAGGTCTGATTGACTCCAAGACATTGCCCGCAGTGACTATCGGACCGTTCGAACAATACCGCGATTACCGGTGGGTGGTCGACAATTCATACTATCGTGCAACGGCTTTGCATCCGTCGACGGCCGAGCACTATCCGGCGCTTTACCAGGCTTATGCGCAATTTTGCGCGGATCTGGATCGTGAAGGCGAACTTGTGCAGACGTTCTCGCCGATGAAACCAGGAAAAGAGTGGCATTTTTTTGCGGAAGATGTCTATGGGCCTTTTGGCCGCCTGTTTGAAAGGCGGCAGGCGGGTCCCGAAGTCAAAATCTACCGCTTAACCCCCAAACCCGGCGCCGTGCCGGACAAAGAGGTTGTTTATGATGTCCTCGGAAGATAAGAATTTCGTCATCGGCCGGTATAAGAATCTTTATGACCAGTTTGGCATGGACCCCCGGTCGGTGGACTGGCCCAAAGGACGTCAGCAGTTACGTTTTCAGGTTTTTGCTGAAATTGACGATTTGTCCAACCGGTCCCTGCTGGATGTCGGCTGCGGATTTGCGGATTTTTACACTTTTATGAAAGAGCGCGGCTGGACGGGGGAGTACACCGGCTATGACATCGCTTCTTTTTTCATTGAAGATGCCAAGAAAAAACATCCGGGTTTAAATCTGGAGGTTCACGATATTTTGGACAGTGATTCGAAAGAGCAGCACGACTATGTTTTTGCTTCGGGAATCTTTAACGCGAAATTAGTCCATGAGGATTCCGCCCGTTTTACGGAGCGCATGCTGCGCAAGATGTTTGAGCTGTCCCGCTGCGGGATTGCCGCCAATTTTCTAAGCACGCATGTGGATTCGCAAAAGCCGGAATCTTTTCACAGTGATCCGCGCTGGATTATGGATATTGCAGCCAGTTTGAGCCGCCGTTTCGTGGTGCGGCATGATTACTTCCCGTTTGAATTTACGGTTTATATTTATAAAAGCCAAACCTTCGATCGAACCATGCCGGTATTCAACGATTTTTTAAGCCGCGGCGAGATCCTGTGGGGGCAAAGGCGGGGCGCTGGTTCATGAGTCTTCAAGCCGGACGGCTGCAGCCTAATCAGGATGCGGAGTATCATGATTTTTTAGACCGTCTTGGACAAACCTCGCCGGCAGTGCTGGGCTATCATTATCCGGTTTACCGGGACATGCTTTGCCATGCCGGAATCGGCGAGCCGGTTTATCTGGGTGCGCGTCAGGAGGGCCGCTTGACCGGCGTTTTACCGGCGTTTCGCCGGAAAACAGCGGCCGGGACGGTCTATAGTTCGCTGCCGTTTTTCGGCCCCAATGCCGGCGTTTTATGCGAGAGCGGGGAGACACGGAAAAAAATTCATGAATCGCTTTTGACCGCTTTGCTGGATCAAGCCCGCGCGGACGAAGCGCTGTCTTGTTCCGTTTATACGCCTTTTCTCGATGAAGATTTCCAGGGATATGAGGCTGTCTTTGGCGATGCGGTTAAAACTTTAAAATTTACTCAATACAATGAATTGGGTGCTCCCGTGTGGGAGCACGGCGCTTTAGGAAGAAATCTTAAAAAGGCCAAGCGTTCAGGAATGATCATTTCAGCGGAAGTGACTGCGGAAAAACTGGAATGTTTTTATGCCCTGTACGAACAAGAATGCCGTGCAAATGGGATTCCGGTCAAACCCAAAGCGGGCGTTTTCTTTTTAGCTGAAAAAGGCGTGGCCTCCGGCCGGGCAAAGCTCTATTTTGCTTACTTGAACGGGCAGATGGCGGGCGGATTGATGGTCTTGTGGTCACCGCAAACGGTCAGTTACTATATTCCGTGTGTCCATCCTGATGCCAAAACCCATCAGCCGGGCGTTGCGCTTATTCAGCATGCCATGGAATGTGCCGCCCAGGCAGGCTTGCGTTTCTGGAATTGGGAAAGCTCGCCGGACCGGGAGTCGGGCGTTTACCGGTTTAAAAAAAAATGGAGCGCCGTGGAGGCCTCCTACCGGATTTATCTTAAAATTTTTTGTAAAGAACGGCTGGAGGAATTAGGCCGCGAGGGGATTGTGCGGCATTTTCCGTTTTTTTATGTCTATCCCTTCAGCCAGCTTCGTGAAAACACGCTTAGCCTTTAACCCCGGGAGGTTCACTTGACGAATTTAGACACGAAGGAGTTTCCGGCAAACCCTGCGGCGCTTGTGTCCATTATCACGCCCGCTTACCGGGAAGCCGATAATTTGCCGGTGCTTTACCAGAGGCTATGCCGCACTTTGGATGCGGCCGGCGTCGCTTGGGAATGGCTGATCGTTGACGACTGCTCGCCGGATGCAACCTTTGCGGTTCTTGAAAACCTGGCCGGCCAGGATGCACGGATCCGGGGGTTCCGGCTCTCGCGTAACAGCGGTTCTCACCGGGCCATTCTTTGCGGCCTTCATCAGGCGCTTGGAGACTGGATGGTCGTCATGGCTTCGGATTTACAAGATCCGCCTGAGTTTCTGCCCATCCTCCTTGCCAAACGCAGCGATGCCTCGGATATTGTTTGGGCGGTACGCCGGCATCGCATCGGCGAATCTTTGGGCGACCGGTTCTTTTCAAAGCTTTATTATTTCGTCATGCGTTGTGTCATGGGCCTTAAAGTCATGCCTTCCACCGGCGCGGATTACTTTATGATCAACCGTAAAGCGGTTGAGGCACTTAAACAATTCCGTGAATGCCAGAATCTTTTCGGCTTGGTCGCCTGGATGGGATTCCGGCAAGATTCGGTCCTTTATGACAAACAAGCGCGCCTCCACGGCAAGTCGGGCTGGACGCTGCAAAAAAAAATGGCGCTTGTCTGGGATTCTATCTCGCAATTCAGCGATTTGCCGCTGCAATGGATTGCCGGCCTTGGAGGCCTTCTGATCTTTGCCGGATGTCTAGGCTTGTTTTCGGGAAATCCAACGCTGTCGTTTTTCATGCTCTTGACCGGCATCCAGCTTGCAGCGCTTGGAGTTCTGGGCCAGTATGTCTGGCGCATCCTGGAAGCGGCGCGCTCCCGCCCGCTTTATCTCATTGAACAAACCACGTCTTCAGTTTCCATTTCTTCACGGCAAAGCCTTTCCCCGAATGCAAAAACTCACTGACGAGCCGCTGCTGCAAAGCCGGGGGTTCAAGTTTTTTTTTGGCGTTGTTTTTTTTGCCTCCGGCATGGCCGGGCTCGTCTACCAGGTTGTTTGGCAGCGCCTTCTCACGCTCTATTACGGGGTGGGTCCGATTTCCACCACGCTGGTGGTCAGCCTCTTTATGCTGGGTTTGGGTACCGGAAGCTGGTGGGGCGGCAGGATGGCCGACCGCTGTAACGATCCGCGCAAGCGCTACGCGGCCGTTGAACTTGCGCTTGGATGTTTCGGCGTTTTAAGCATGCCTTTTTTGTCGCTGCTCGGCCGTTTTACGGCAGGCAGTGATTACGGCGTTGCGCTGTTGTCTATGGCTTTTTTTCTTTGCGTGCCGACGTTTCTGATGGGCGCGACGCTGCCCCTGATGGTTAAAATTTTTTGCCGTCAAGCCGGCGGTTTTACGCAGCAGGTTGCTTTTTTATATTTTATCAATACGCTGGGCGCGGCCTTCGGAGCCGTTCTTGCCAGTTACGTGATCATTTCCCTCGGGGGGTTAGATTACGGGATTGGTTTTTCAGCGGCCGTCAATTTTATTCTAGCGGCGGCGGTCATCCGGGTGCGCGGCGCGAGTGAACCTCCAGCCGCAGCGACTGTTTCATTCGTGGAGGCCGCGCCTGCAGTTCCCGTATGGGGTAAAACCGCCTTTTTTTGGGTTTTTATGACGGGCTTCCTCGCCTTGGGCTATGAGATTGCCTGGTTCCGGCTTAACGGAGTTTTAATTAAAGATTCTCCTTACGCTTTTTCTACGATTTTAGCGGTCTATCTGGGGGGGATCGCGGCCGGCAGCTTTGGGATGCAGAATTACTTGAACCGGTCTCAGCCTGATTTGCCGGCGCTTTTTTTCCGGCTTCAATTTTGGATCGCTTTGAGTTCGGCCTTGATCCTGACGTGCTATTATTATGCGACCTGCGCGACGCCGTTTGCCAAGTTAACGGCCTGGTCGTTTGCGCAGACGGAACATCCGCCGCATTGGTGGTTTCCCATACTGCATTCACCCGCCGAAGTCATTAAGTATGTTTATTCCTTTCTGGATATTTTGCTGTGGCCTCTTTTTTTTACGTTTATTCCTGCCGGTCTGATGGGTGCAACCTTCCCCGTTGTTTCAGCCTTGGCCTACACTCAAAAAAATACCGAGGGCGGGACGATCGGCACGGTCTATTTTTTTAATGTGCTGGGAAATGTCCTCGGCAGTGCCGTCACCGGCTTTTTTTTATTAAGGGTCCTGGGGTCAGAAAAGACGTTACTCATTTTTATTTTGTTAGGGCTCTCTGCGGGATTGCTGGGACGAAGCGGATGGGGGCCCTTTACCCCTCGGTACCGGCGTGTGCTGCTTGTGCTATCGCTGATGACGGTCAGCCTGATTTTTTTTCCTGGGCGCGGAAAGATTTACAGCGCCATGCATAATCTGCCCCCGGAAGGACTTTATTTTGAAGAGGGGATTGAGGGGGTCGTGGTGACCCATGAGGAGGGTTCCGTTGTCCGGAATTTCATCAATGGAATGGAGCATGGCGCGCGTCCGGGCTATAACTTCTACGCCATGACGCTAGAAGCGGCTGCCTTTAGCCCCAGATTTGAATCTGTCCTCGTGATCGGTTTTGGT
>JAHFHF010000023.1:0-10073 GCA_023247055.1 Candidatus Omnitrophota bacterium | reverse complement strand
GTTTTAAAAACGCCGGGCGTTAAACGCGTCGTACTTGTTGAAATTAACGCAACGCTTGTGCGTAACCTCAAAAAGATGGAGCTTTTTCGCGATCTTCTCGCCGATCCGCGGATCAAACTTATTTTTGACGACGGACGCCGTTATCTGCTGCGGACAAATGAACGCTTTGACGCTGTTTTAATCGACCCCTTGCGTTCCGTGACGGCGTTAAGCAACAATATTTATTCAGCGGATTTTTTCGATCTGGTACGCGGCCATTTGACCCCGCAGGGGATTTTCTTGACCTACGTGGATGAACCCGATGTTTTGCCGCGTACCTTGACGGAGGTTTTTCCCTATGTGCGCCTCTATAATTTTTTTGCCTTGGCCTCCCCGGCATCTTTTAGGCGGATAGAACACTTGCGCGATGAAGGGCTTAAGGCATTCTCTTCCCAAACGGCAGCCGCCATTGAACAGGTGAATGTTGTCTTCCGGGGGGACCGGGATTGGGTGCGTGCCAAGACAAAGGGTTTTCCCGTCAATACGGATTTCCGGCCTGTGTCCGAGTATTACCTTGGGTTATCTTTGCGTAAAATTTTTCATGCGCATCAAACCCGGAGAGATGCGCGAATGGACCGGCCGTGACAAACAGGTCTCCTTCTTCTGCGGGCCGGTTGACCTTTCGCGTGGTCAATAACAGCGCGGCCGTCATGGGCGGCCAGCTGATTTATAAAATCATCGGGTTCTTTACCGGCGTCCTGATTATCCGGGGTCTTTCCGGCGAAGCCTACGGCCAGTACAGTTTTATTTACGTCTACCTTTCGTTTTTTGACGTTTTTGTGCAATTTGGTTTCAATGCCATCCTGGTGCGGCAGATTTCTCAAGATCCCGCCCAAGCCCCGCGTATTCTCGGCAATGCGGTGCTTTTTCGCGTCCTGCTGGCGGCGGTGACGCTTCCGGCCGCATGCTTTCTGATCCGCCATTTGGGTTACCCGCTGAGTGTCCAGCAGGGGGTCCTGCTGGCATCATTGCAGCTTTTTCTGACCCTGCGCACGATTTACGAGACGATTTTCCGCATTCACCTCAAGATGGTCTATTCTTCGCTCTGGCTTGTGGCTAAGGGACTTCTGCAATTCGCGCTGGTGGCGGTCATTGCAGTCTGGAAGCCCTCACTGATGAGTTTTATCTTGGCAGCTCTGATTGCCGGTTACGCGGCACTTGCGGGGTTTGCCTGGCATGCAGGGCAGTTTGTTCGCATGGATTTTAAACCAGATTTTTCACTGATGAAGAAGCTGGCGGGGGACTCATTTCCGCTGCTCTTGTCGGGCTACTTGACGCTGATCTATTACCGCATTGATGTTTTCATGCTCTCGAAAATGACCAGCTTTACGGAAGTCGGCTATTACAGCGTGGCTGTGCGGCTGACCGAGTCGCTGGACATGCTTTCGTCGGCCCTGCTGGTTTCGCTTTTTCCCATTCTTTCGCGGACGTTTAAAGAAAACCGTGCTGATTTTGACCGTACGATTAAAAAAGCCTTCCGCATTCTTCTGCTGACAAGTATGCCGATGGTCGCAGGCGGCAGTGTTGTGGCCCGCGAGTTGATCGTTTTTTTGTTTGGAGCAAAATATCTTCCGGCGGCGTCAACTTTTTCACTGCTTTTGTGGTATACCCTTTTTTGTTATGTGGGCGGACTTCTGGCCAACGTGCTGATTGCCTGCGGACGCCAAAAAATCGATGCCTGGGTTTCATTCATTCTGGTTTGCCTGAATATCGGCTTGAATTCCGTTCTGATTTCGCGTATCGGTTTTAACGGAGCGGCTGTCGCAACGGTGATCGTCGAGATGTGCGGCGTTCTTTTGATCGCGGCCTATGCCGCGCGCGACAAAGAAATCCGTTTGCCGCTGCCTTGGAACGATTTTTTAAAAATTCTGATTTTGAATCTTGCGTTTTGGGGAATCTTAGTGGTTCTTAAAAACGCGGTCTTGCCTGTGGCGGCTTTTATTCCCTTGGGGGTCCTCATTTATGCCGTCCTCGCCGTCTTAGCGGGATTCATAAAACCCGCGGCTATTGCCCAGTATTTAACGCATTGGAGAGGACAGCCTAAGTGATGCGACCTTCCGCGCCCAGAGTCCTGGCAGCCACCCTCACCTGGAATGAACAAACGCAGACGCGGCGCGCTTTGGAATCCCTTTTGCGGCTTGATTATCCGGCCTTGGAAGTCGCGCTGGTCGACAACGGCTCCACCGACGGCAGTTATGCAGTGTTCAAGGCGGCCTATCCCACAGTCACATTGATCCGGCACCGGGAGAATTTTGGCTATGGGGAGGGCGTCAACGGACAGATCCGGCGCGCACTCGAAACCGGCGCGGACTATCTTCTTTCGATCGACAACGACGGCACCATTGCGCCGGAAGCTCTTCAGCGGATGATGGATGCCGCAGAAAGTGATCCGCGTATTGGAGTTGTCTTTCCCCAAGTACTGGAGGCAGACAAGAAAATTTCCCGCAGTCGCAGGCAGGCTCCGGCTTTAACGGGCGGTTTTTTTTTAGTCCGTATGGAGGCAGTTAAAAAAGCCGGCTATATCAACCCGCGTTACTTTCTGTATTACGACGACGCGGATTGGCTGACCCGGATTTACCGGGCCGGTTATACCGCCTGCTTTATCCCTGAAGCGTTTTGCACCCATCAGGGAGCGCTGACCGTGGGCAGCGGTTCCCGCGCCTGCCATTATTACCAAACACGCAACCGCCTGTATTTTGAAAGTATTTATGCGGTCAAGCCTGCTTTTATTTTTACAGCTGCCGTGCGTTTTTTGAGAGCCTTTTTGTTGGATCTGCCTGCGGCAGCGGCCGGCAGTGCTTCGGCCAAGGGACGGCTGGAGGGCGTGATGGATTTTTTGCGGGCTAAACGCGGTCCCAGGGATTTTGAGTCTCCCCGGACGTCTTTTTTAAAACGCCTCCAACGCAAATTTTCAAAGGGGCGCCCTGCCCCGGCCGCGCGAACCGGGGCGGACCGTCCTTTAAAAATTCAAGTCAATCTGGACTGGAACATCGGCGATGAAATCATGGCCAGCCCGGTTTTGGAACGGCTGAAGGCCAAATATTCCGGCTCCTCCATCGATGTGTTGTCGCGGCATCCCGCGCTTTTTGAAAACCATGCTTTTGTGGATTCCGTGAACCAGGGTGCCGCCTTTAAACCGGACCTTTATCTGGACTTGCACCGCGAAATCCGTCACCGGAAACGCAGTGATTACATGCCTGAAATGGCGGGAGTCACGGGCTGGTCGGAACCGAAGATTTATCTGCGTCCGGAAGAAATCGAAGCGGCGCGCAAAAAATGGGACTTGGCGGGCGGGGCACTGTGTATTGCAATCTGCCCCGAAGTCTGGTGGCTGGCCCGGCGCTGGCCGCGCGAGCGCTGGATTCAATTGGCCGAACGGCTGGAAAAGGAAAAACAGGCCCGGCTTTTTATTCTCGGGCAGGAAGACACAGCGTTTCCGGCAGGCACGAATCTGGTTGGAAAAACCGGATTGCGCGAATCTTGCGCCGTCCTCAGCCAATGCCATCTTTTTATCGGGCATGATTCCGGGCCGCTGTACATGGCCTTGGCGGTGGGCACCCCCAGCGTGGGCTTGTACGGCCCGCTTGATCCCGGACTGCTTTACCCGCAGACTCCCGGATTCAAAGCAGTCTGGTCTGAGATCGAATGCCGGGGCTGCTGGCCCCAAAGCCGCATGGTCTACCGGGACCATTGTCCCAAAATCACTCCGGATTGCATGACGTCCATCTCTTTGGAAACGGTTTATGCTGCCGTGGAGGAACTCCTAATTAAGGTTTCATGAGAGTTTTCTGATTTTTTTAGTGCCTCGCGCAGGCGAAAGGATTAAAATTTAACCGTGACCACTGTGCCGCAGACCTACTCCTCATTTTTTTTGAATTCCGCGCAGTTTGAACAGAAAGCAGGGGCGCTTCATGCTGCCTATGCGTCCGCGCAGCCTTTCCCCCACATTGTGATGGATAATTTTCTTCCGGTGTGGGCTGCCGAAAAAATTTTGGCGGAATTTCCGGACATTCATGCCATTGACTGGTCAAAATATGAACACACGCATGCCAAAAAATTGGCCACGGACGACGAAACCAAAATGGGGGATTTTACCCGCTCAGTCCTGCACCAGTTGAACTCCGGAATTTTCTTGAATTTTCTTGAAAAATTGACCGGCATTGAAGGCCTCGTCCCGGACCCCTATCTCTGGGGCGGTGGTTTGCACCAGATCACGCGCGGCGGCTTTCTGAACGTGCATGCCGATTTTAACCGCTACAAACGGCTGCAGCTTGACCGGCGCTTGAACCTGCTGCTGTATTTGAATAAAGACTGGAAAGAAGACTACGGCGGCCACCTCGAACTTTGGGACAAATCGATGAAACATTGCGTCCAGCGCGTATTGCCGGTATTTAACCGCGCCGTGGTCTTCAGCACCACGGATTTTTCTTACCACGGCCATCCCGTCCCCCTGACCTGTCCGGAAGACCGGGCGCGCAAGTCGCTGGCGCTTTACTATTACACCAACGGCCGGCCCGCAGATGAAGTTAGCGCCGAGCATAATACGCTTTACCGGCCTACACCGGCGCAGCAGGCTCAAACGAAGGCCGGATGGGGCTTGTTTAAAAAGTTAAGACGTTTTTTTGATAAAGAACCGCGATCTTAAACACCCGCGCCGGTAAAATCCCATGGTTTTTAACTCCCTGACTTTTGCCGTATTTTTTGTGATTGTTTACAGTGTTTACCTGGGCTTGCAGGGGCACTTGAAACTCCAGAACCGCTGGATTCTCCTGACCAGTTGTATTTTTTACGGCTGGTGGGACTGGCGTTTCCTCGGGCTGATGTTTTTTACGATCGGCGTGGATTATTTTATCGCCAATGCCATCGCCCGCACCCAAGTCCTCAGACGAAGAAAAATACTTCTGGCCCTGAGCATCCTCAGCAATCTATCGATCCTTGGATTTTTTAAATACTTCAATTTCTTTATGAGTAATGTGGACCGGGTGCTTGACATCTTCGGACTTTCCGCGCACGGACCTTTCCTGCACATCATACTGCCCGTAGGAATTTCTTTTTATACTTTTCAAGCCATGAGTTACGTGATGGATGTCTACCGCAAGGACCTCGAGCCCGCGCGCAATATTCTGGATTATGCGGCCTTTATTACCTATTTTCCGCAGCTGGTGGCGGGCCCCATTGAAAGAGGCTCCCACCTGCTTCCGCAGATGCTCAAACCCCGGGTGATACGAGTGCGGGCGTTTTATCAGGGCGGTTATTTGATCTTTTGGGGGCTGTTCAAAAAAATGTTTGTGGCCGACAACCTGGCGAAAATCACCGATCCAGTTTTCGCATCAGCCGCCCCGTATGACGGCGTTTCCGTCCTTATCGCGCTTTATGCGTTTGCATTTCAGATCTATTGCGACTTTTCAGGGTATTCGGACATGGCCATCGGGCTTGGAAAATGCATGGGCTTTGACATTATGACCAATTTTAATCTGCCTTACTTTTCAACTAACCCGGCAGAGTTCTGGAAAAGGTGGCATATCAGCCTTTCGACCTGGCTGAGGGACTATCTCTACATTCCGCTGGGCGGCAGCCGGCAGGGAAATCTTACAACATACCGCAATCTTTTTTTGACCATGCTTTTAGGCGGCCTATGGCATGGGGCGCAGTGGACCTTTGTGCTCTGGGGGGCCTATCACGGGCTGCTATTGATCGCGCACCGCTTCATGAGTTCTTTTTTTAAATCCGCAGCGCCGGCAAGCCGCGGCGCGCTAGAGGGACTGGTCCTCGGCGTCAAAATTATTTTCTTTTTTCATCTCGTTTGTTTCGGCTGGCTTTTTTTCCGGGCGCAGTCTTTCACTCAAGTGATGCAGATGACCCAGGCTCTTTTTTCTTGGGGCCCTTCTTTTTGGAGCGGGGCCGGGCTCCCGGCAGCGCAAGCTTTTATGTTTTTTGCGGGGCCGCTTCTTGCGGTCGAATTTCTTCAGTATTTTAAAAAAGATCTATTCATCCTCTATCGATCCCCCCGCTGGGTCCGCTGGAGTTTTTATTATGCCCTGCTCTTCGGCATTCTTTCATTCGGCGGAATTTTTAACAACGCCCAATTTATCTACTTCCAATTTTGATGGAAACCGTTCCCATGGATGTCCTATCACCCGCAGATTTGAAAAAATTCGGCCTGAAACTGTGTTTATTCCTGCTGCCGCTCGTGCTCGTTCTGATGAGTTTCTGGATTTTCGATCCCTTTAAGATTATTTATAAATATAATGATTTCTATGCTGATTTTCTACAGCCGCGTGTGGCGCTGAACCGTAGTTATGTGACGACGGAAATTTTTCTGCGTAGCCGGGATCAACACCGTTATGACTCTTTTATCTTCGGATCTTCGCGGTCCATGGCTTTTTTGACCGAAGACTGGAGGCCTTACCTGGGGGAGAAGGCATCGCCTTTTCATTTTGATGAATCTGCTGAAACCCTGTTTGGTCTTTGGTCAGCCCTGCGGTTTCTCGACCGCTTGAATATCCCCATCCGGAACGCTTTACTGGTTCTGGATGAGGGCGTGCTTGGACGCCTTGCGGAGAACAACGATTTTTTATTTATTCATCACCCTTTGATTTCGGGGGAGTCGCGGACGAAATTTTACTTTCAATTTCTAAAAGGCTATATGTCCAAAGGGTTTTTTATCAGTTATTTTGATTTAAAATTATTCAAAACGTACAGACCTTATATGAAAAAGTTCATCGAAAACCAGCTTTTTACTTATGATTCCGTGACCAACGACTACCGTTGGACGGGCGTGGAAGCCCGGATTGCCGCAGATCCGGAAGCTTACTATTCGGATGAAAGCATTTTTTACCGCCGGGATCCGCGCGGCGACGGCGAAAGCGCGGCGGTGATCGGCGAAAAACAGCTTTCCATGCTGCGTGACATTAAACAGATTTTTGATCAACATGCGACGGACTGCCAAATCGTGATCAGCCCTCTTTATGGACAGCGGAACATCAACCGCGGGGATGTGCAGGCGTTGAAATCTCTCTTTGGCGCCGGCCGCGTGCATGATTACTCCGGCGTCAACGCCTTGACGGCTGACGTGAGCAACTATTATGAAATCCATCATTACAGGCCCAAGGCGGCCCGGGCCATCTTGAAAGAAATTTATGCGCCAACTCCGGCTTAAAGCCATTGCCCGGTGAATTTGCAGAAGCTATACTGACCTCAGCATGACTCAAATTAAAATCAATCTTTCTGCGAAATTGCAGGCAGGGGAGCCGGTCATTCTGGAGCTCGGCTGCGGGCCGAACAAAAAAGAAGGCCGCATTGGCATCGACCGGCTTGATTTGCCCGGCGTGGATATTGTTGCGGATATCAACCAGGGGCTTTCCTTTCTGCCGGACCACTCCATCGACGAAATTCATTCCAAGAGCCTGCTGGAGCATGTAGACGATTTGGGCCGGGTAGTCCGGGAAATCGCGCGCGTGCTCAAACCCGGCGGAAAAAAATTCCTGTTCGTGCCGCATTTTTCGAACCCTTACTACTATTCGGACTATACGCATACGCGTTTCATGGGGCTTTATACGTTTTATTATTTTGTGGACCCCCAGCATCAGCTGCGGCGTAAGGTGCCTGTTTTCTATTCCGATGTGCGTATCCGTGTTTTATCGCAGAAAATGGTTTTTCAGTCACCTTTCCGGCTGGTGCATTATTTCAAAAAGGCTTTCCAGGCCCTGGTCAATCTCTCGAGTTGGACGCAGGAATTTTATGAGGAAAATCTCTGCTATTTCATTCCCTGCTATGGCCTGGAAATCGTCTTCCGTGCTGCGCCGGAGGATGTGCCTGCGGCAGCGGCAAGGAACTGACGGCCGCCTATGCTGAACGGCCTCCGGCTTTTCATGCGCGAGACGGCGGAGATGAAACGGTTTTTATCTCCGCAAAACCAACAGCCGCGCCGTCTTGTCTTTTATTCTGAGCACGCCGCCTACGGCAAGTTTTTCAATCCGGTGCTGGAAGCGTTGCTTGCCCAAAATCCGCCTGCGTTTTCTTACCTAACGTCCGATCCGGGCGATCCGGTTTTTGACCGCGACTCTGCAAAAATCTGCACATTTTATATTCAAAGCCTGCTGGGAGGGCTTTTGCCGCAGATCGATTCGCGGGCCCTGGTGATGACCATGCCGGAATTGGGGCACTACCACATCCAACGTTCCCAAAAGGGCACGGAACACTTTTATCTTTTTCACGCGCTGGTCAGCACTCACATGATTTACCGCAAGGGGGCTTTCGACCATTACGACACCCTCTTTTGCGCTGGGCCTCACCATGTCGAAGAAATCCGCCGTACGGAACAGGTTTACGGGCTCAAACCCAAAAAACTGATTGAAGCGGGCTATCCGCTGCTGGATAAAATCACGGCTGATTACCAGCTTTATGCCGCAACGAAAGTGAAGCCGTCCGGGGCAGTGCCGGTTGTTTTGATGGCGCCGTCCTGGGCGCCGCAAAACCTGATGCTCTCCTGCCTGGAACCTTTGACCCGCAGTTTCATCGACGCGGGCATGCGGGTCATCCTCCGTCCGCATCCGGAGTTTGTGAAGCGTTTTCCTAAAGCCGTCCGGCACTATCAGGGACGCAAGGATTTCATGGGACAGGTTGAATGGGAGATCTGCCCGCGCAAGGAGAATTCGCTTTTTGAAGCGGACGTGCTGGTCACGGACTGGTCGGGGATTGCCCTGGAATATGTTTTTGGCACCGGACGCCCGGTTTTATTTGTGGATACGCCGCGAAAAGTTCTAAATCCGGAATATGAAAAACTTCAAATGGAGCCCCTGGAGGTGCAACTGCGTGATCAAATCGGCTTGCGGCTGTCTCCTGCGGATGCGCCGCAGGCGGCCCAAAAAGCACGGCTGCTTTTTGACCGGATTCAAGATTTTCAGCAGGAGATCCGGCGCTGGCGCGACAAAAGTGTTTTTTGTGCGGGCCGCTCAGCGCAAGTGATTGCCGGAGTACTGACGAAGAGTTAAAAATTAACATCGGGTGGGAGTTTATTCTGCTTTTCCCCCACCTTGATCCTCCCCCGGAGAGCACGGGGGAGGAAAAAGCGATGAATCTTCCGCATGATTCACAGAATGTTTTGTCTCTCCCCCCGTGTTCTCCGGGGGGAGATTAAGAGGGGGGGACTCGCACGCGGCTTTAAAAATCAGGCATGCCGCGGCCTTCGAGACGGCGGGTACGGTTATTCTGCATATAAATCTGGCGAAGTTCCGGATTCTCTTTTCCTTCTTCAAAAAGCCCAAAGGTGCGGCCAATGACCCCGGCCAGCGGCGTTTTTGCTTCAATCAATCTTCCCGAAGAAGGCCCGGCATTCAAAGGCCGTTTGACAGCCAGAAAAGCGGAGAAAAGTTCCAGCAGGTCCCGCGGGCTGGAGGTTTCAAAATTCCATTCATTGGTTTGTTGAGTGCTTTCCGGCAGCAGGGAATGAATCCGTGAGCCGTGGTCGCCAAAGATGACGATGGTGCTTGGATCATAAATTCCCAGGGATTTCATGTGTTCCAGAAGCGCGCCGATTTTTGCGTGCGCGCAGGCGGTCTGGTCCGCGTAGTTTTCATACTTCGTCTGCCAGGTGGAACCGGGGGCAAAGCGGGTGATTAAACGGTGATCCCAATCGCGGATATTTTTGGTCCCGCAGGTCTTGTCAAACAGGTAAGGGCTGTGCGGCAAAAGCAGGTGCGCAAAAAAGACGCTGCCTTTCGGGTAAGCCCGCATATCGGCCTTGATCTGGTCAAAAACAGCCGCAGCCCCCAGCGGTTCGACGTGGCCCCACGGCAGCCAGGAAATTTTTTCGGATAAAACCCAGCCCATTTTTTCAAGCAGCGTGCTTTGGCCGGCCTCGATGAGAGCGGCGGCCAGAACCAGGGTTTTTTGGAACGGACTCAAAGAAACACCGCGTAAAAAACCCGTTGAGTTCTTATTGTACTCGGAACATTGATAATAGCGGCCTGAAAGCATCGCGCAAATCGGCAGGTAGTCAGTCTGGTAAATAAACAGCCGGTAGCCCTGTTGAT